>JAQVZR010000327.1 GCA_028708105.1 Desulfoplanes sp.
ACCTATGATAATAACAGCTTTGTTGATGGGATTTCTGTTCTCCATTGGAAGGCGCTGTTGAACAATTCTCGGCATCCTCTTCAGAACCGATCCATCCAGAGCGCCTATCCTCCGGGGTCCATTTTTAAACTTGTCATGGCCGCGTGCGGGTTGGCTCATGGGGCGGTTACTCCCGATGAAAAGATTTTTTGTCCTGGGAGTTACAAGCTGGGCAACCGGGTTTTCCGGTGCTGGAAACGAACAGGACACGGCTGGGTTGATCTGAAAAGGGCATTAGTGGAATCCTGTGACGTGTATTTTTATCGTCTGGGAGAAACTCTGGGCATAGAAACTATCAGCAGTTTTGCCAGATCCTGTGGCTTTGGCAGGCCCACAGGAATAGCCTTGCCCCATGAAAGAGGGGGCTTGATTCCGGACAGTACCTGGAAATGGAAACGATATGGCCGGCCCTGGCAGAAGGGAGAGACCCTTAATGTTTCCATTGGACAGGGATCCGTGCTGGTCACTCCCCTGCAAATGGCCGTGTATATCGGAGCCCTGCTTAATGGAGGACGGATTTTACAGCCTTCTTTGCTCAAAGATGCCCCTGTTTTTTCTCGGGGTGATCTGCCCTTTGATGCCGCGATACGTGAACGTATCACCGCGGCCATGGAGGCCACGGTAGAGGGCAGACATGGTACTGCACGCAGGTTGCGCATGACGGGGTGTCGGATAGGGGGCAAGACAGGGACTGCTCAGGCAGTCAACCTGCAGGAAAAGTATGAAAACAAGGACACTGAGGAAATCCCGTATCGTATGCGGGACCATGCCTGGATGGCAAGCTTTGGTATCCGGGGAAAACAACGCTATGTTGTCGTAACCATGATCGAACACGGGGGGCACGGCGGCTCTGCAGCCGGTCCTGTGGTCAGAGCCGTGTACGAGCATCTTTTTGGCAGGGAATCGAAATGATTGATCGGCGTCTTGTATCGCATGTCAACTGGGCTTTTTTGGGCTGTGCGTTATTGCTTATGGGACTGGGAGTGCTCAACCTGTACTCGGCCAGTGCTCTGCGTGTGGAAGGTGGTCTTGCCCTTGATCCCTACTATAGGAAACAGCTGATCTGGGGGGGTATTGGCCTTTGCGTTATGCTGGCAACCATGCTTTTTGATTACCGTCATCTCAAATCTCTGGCCTGGCCTTTTTTTATTTTTTCCGTGTTGTTGTTGGCATGCGTTCCTTTTTTCGGGAAGACCATTTATGGGGCCCAGCGCTGGATCGGGTTTGGTTTTTTTAATTTGCAGCCCAGTGAAATTGCAAAGATCAGCGTGTTGCTCCTGGGGGCCAAGCTTCTGGCTAAGATTTCAGACAAGCTTGATTGGCTGGTGCTGTTTAAAGTGATGCTGGTCGGTATTGTCCCCGCAGTCTTGATTGTCAAACAGCCTGATCTGGGTTCAGGCTTGACCGTTATCCTGCTTTTGGGAGGAATGGTTATTTATAAAGGGGTGGAAACTAAAATTCTCAAAGGGGTATTGATTGTAGGTCCTTTGTTGCTCCCTTTCAGCTGGTTTTTTTTGCATGGATATCAAAAACAGCGTATTTTGACTTTTCTTAACCCAGGGAGAGATCCGCTTGGGGCAGGGTATCATATCATTCAGTCGCAGATAGCCATCGGATCGGGTGGTTTTTGGGGCAAGGGATTTCTCGAAGGGACCCAGAGCCAATTGAGTTTTTTGCCGGAAAAACATACAGATTTTGCTTTTGCCGTATTTGGGGAAGAATGGGGGTTTGTGGGTGCTCTGTTGCTGTTGGTCCTTTTCTGCATGTTTTTATACCAGATTGTGCTAACGTCTCAAGAGGCTAAAGATCAGTTTGGTTCATTGTTATGTGCGGGAGTGTTTTTCTATTTTTTTTTACAGATTCTTATTAATATGGGCATGGTTCTGGGACTCATGCCTGTCGTGGGTATACCCTTGCCCTTCATCAGTTATGGTGGAAGCGCTTCGGTGGTAAATTTTTGTCTTATCGGGCTGGTGGCTAATGTGTCCATGCGTCGCTTTGTCTTTAAAAAATGATGCGTAGATCTGTGTTCCCAGGCACGTGCAGGTGGATGGAATTCATTGAGGTCTGATAATTTCTGTGTGGACGGATGAACATAGTCTAAAGAGTGACGTCCAAGGATGATGGAGAAGGAATGGCGCGAGATGAGATTAACGCATTTTTAGGAGTAGGAACGACCTATGAAGGAAAACTTTCCTTCCAGGGATCTGTACGCATTGATGGTGATTTCCATGGTGAAATCGAATCTGAAGGGACGCTGGTGGTCGGCAAGGATGCTCATGTTCAGGGGACATTTCGGGTTGGTCAATTGGTCCTGAGCGGTAGGATGCAGGGGGAAGTTATCGCATCGGCGCGTGTCGTGCTCAACAGGCAGGCGTATTTTATGGGTTCTCTGGGAACCCCTATACTGGTCGTTGAAGAAGGGGCGTCCCTGCAAGGACGAATCAACATTGACGAGGGGGAGACACAAGGGGCGGAGAGTGACGAAGAACGTGCCCTCCATAGGGGGGAAGAACCGCTGGGCCTTATCCGTATTGCCAGCACGTGAAAATGAGAACTTGTAGGAATGGCGAGGATATGAAGGCGTTTCGGTAGTTAAAAAAATGAAAAAGGCTTTGACAGAAAAGTTAAAATTAGCTACGAGGCACGCTGACATTGAACAAAAATTCACATAGTCAGAGGGGGCTGCATGATTGAAATCAATGTAACATTTTTTATCCAGTTCGTGAACTTCCTGATCACGTTGATGGTGCTGAACCTGATTCTTTACCGGCCGATCCGGGGCATTTTGAAGCGTCGGGCCGAGCATTTGGCCAAACGTTTGGCCGAGGTTGAAGCGTTCACTGCCGATGCCGGTCAGAAGCTCAAGAGCTATGAAGCCGTATTGTCTGATGCTTGGGGCGAGGCTCAGGTTGTACGCGTCTCCAAGCAGGGGGACGGGTACGGGGAAGAGAAGCAGATCGTTGAAGCAGCTTCCAAGGAAGCTACTTCAGTTCTTGGGGCTGCCCGGGAACGGATTGTGTCGGAGAAGGACACTGCGCTTACTGCTCTCAAAGGAAA
>JAQVZR010000328.1 GCA_028708105.1 Desulfoplanes sp.
GTATCTGGAATTCATCCGCAACACGCCTCTGCTCATCCAGATATTTTTTCTTTATTTTGTCATTTCACCCATTCTTGGACTGGATCGTTTTCCCATTGCCGTCCTGGCCTTAAGTTTGTTTGAAGGCGCCTATGCCTCGGAAATTTTCCGTGCCGGTATCCGATCAATTCCCAAAGGTCAGTGGGAGGCCGGATACAGCCTGGGATTGAATACCTTTGACGTCTATCGGATGGTTGTACTGCCCCAGGCCATCAGACGCATCATCCCCCCGCTGACCAGCCAGGGGATTTCTCTCATCAAAGACTCGGCCCTGGTGAGTACCATTGCCATCTACGACCTGACCATGCAGGGCCAGGCCATCATTGCCGAATCCTTTTTGACCTTTGAAATATGGTTCACCGTTGCGGCCATCTATCTCGTCATCACAGGGACCCTTTCCATCCTCGTAGCCATGATGAATCGCCATGCGTGGTAAGATATGTCCGGGGAATGCCTTCCCCTATCTCAAAAAAAAAGCTATGCTTTTACCATGCATTTTTTGTAGAGATATCTCATCTTTTCTCATCCCAAAACCATGGAGACATCTATGTACACCCCCTCACGGTGGTTCTACGCCATCATCACTCTTATGTTTCTCACCCTGACGGCCCCAGTGGTCATGGCCCAGCCCATCACCGAACAATTACGCAATGCCAGCACCCTGGAACAGGTTCTCCAACGCGGCAAACTACGGGTTGGATTTTCAACCTTTGTACCCTGGGCCATGAAGGACAAAACCGGGGCTTTTACCGGGTATGAAATTGACGTGGCCAAACGCCTGGCCCAGGACATGGGCGTTACCCCGGAGTTTATTCCTACCAAATGGTCAGGCATCATCCCCTCTCTCTTGACCGGTAAATTTGATATCATCATCGGCGGCATGGGCATCCGGCCTCTGCGCAACCTCAAAGTCAATTTCACCATTCCCTACGAATATTCTGGCATGTCCATCGTCGCGAGCAAAAAACTTGCGGCCGGATACCAATCTCTTGCCGATTTCAACAAACCATCCGTAACCATATCCGCCCGCACGGGCACCACGGCCGTGCCCGTGATCAGACGATTCATGCCCAAAGCAACCCTCCGCCTTTTCGATGATGAAGCCCAGGCGCTGCAGGAGGTGCTTATCGGCAGAGCCCACGGCATGGTCAGCTCCGAGCCCTTTCCCTCTTTTCAGAGCATCAAACACGACAAACGTCTTTTTCTTCCCCTGGGCAAAGCCACGTTCACCAAAGAACCTATCGGATTTGCTGTGCGCAAAGGTGATCCCGACTTTATTAACTTTCTGAACAACTGGATTATTGTCACCGCAGCCGAGGGCTGGCTGGAAGAACGCCACGATTACTGGTTCAAATCCCTGGACTGGGAAAACAAGCTCAAATAAGCTCTCTTGCCACGCAACAGGCTGTCTCCGACCGCCCACGTTGGAGCCAGCCTGTTCCTCAGCCTCCACCCTCAAAAAAACCTGCCAGCCACACTGGTTTACAGGCCTCATTCCATGCCGCGTCTCGTAAAAAAAATACATATAACATCTCTGGATATCCTGATAACCATACTGCTTCTCGCCGGAGGGGGATGGCTCTATTACAGCGCCACAACCCGTCTGGAGTACGAATGGAACTGGTCGGTCATTCCCCAATACCTGTTCCGCTTTGATGAACAATCTGGAAAATGGGTTCCGAACCTTTTGATCCTGGGGCTGATCACCACCATCCGCCTGAGTATCTGGTCCACTATTCTGGCCACGCTGCTGGGCACAGGCATGGGGTTTATGCGCATCAGCAAGCACCGCTTCCGGCGTCTGCTGGGGGGAGCCTATGTTGCCTTGAGCCGGAATCTCCCCCCTCTGGTCATGGTCTTCATTTTTTATTTTTTTGTTGCCGAACAGATCATGCCCATTCTAGGCATTAAAGACTGTGTGGATACCTGTTCCCCATGGACAAAGCAGGTCCTGGAACTTTTTTTTGGTCCCACAGAACAATTATCATCCTTTTTGACAGCCATCATCACTCTGGCCATCTACGAAGGTGCCTACATCACGGAGATCGTCCGCAGTGGCATCCAGTCCGTAGACCCGGGACAAATGGAAGCGGCTCAAGCCCTGGGATTTGACTGGTGGCGGTCCATGCGCTTTATCATCCTGCCCCAGGCCATCCGCATGGTGCTTCCTCCCCTTGCAGGACAGTTCATTTCAACCATCAAAGATTCCGCCATTGTCTCCGTCATTTCCATCCAGGAACTCACCTTCCAGGGCATGGAACTCATGGCCGCCACCTACCTGACCTTTGAGGTCTGGATCACCATCACCATCATGTATTTCACTCTGACCTTTGCCTGCTCCGTACTGGCCAGAAAACTGGAACTAAAGATGCGCAAACGCGAACAGGGCTAACCACTCTCCTGGCGGCGACCCTTCCTAAGGAACCGAACAAAAAAATCCCCGGTCTTGCGTCGTGTTGATACGTAAGACCAGGGATTTTTGCTGGTAGGCTTTGCTTTGTAAGCCAGAAATTATATGCCAGTAAACCCGCAACGCCGGCATTTTTCACATCCCGACGCCGGGCAGGGCGGTGTTTGGACGCCCTTGTGAAAACGCTGCCATTCCTTCCACAGATACCTGCGGTCCACACCGATATCCAGCCGATCCCAGGGGAACTCTTCGTCCTCGCCCCGGACGCGCTCCAGATGCCAGGCAGGATCGCCGTCCCAGTCTCTAAGGGCCGCATCCCAATGCCCCTTTTCCCGGACCATGCACAACAGGTCAAACAGGCTTTCGTCCCCCCGGGAAAGGAGGGCCTGGATCCGGGACTGATAAGGATTTTCACCAGAGAAACGCATCCCTTTCATCCCTTTGATGATTTTTTTCAGCCGTTTCATCTTGCCTTTAAGGGCAACTTCTGTGTCCATGGCTCCCCATTGCAACGGGGTCCAGGGTTTGGGTACCAGACAACTGGCGCTGACCTGGATCAGGTCGATGCCCTTGGACCTGTGGCCCTGTCCTTCGAGGCGGGCTTCCTGGACCCGGCCCAAAAAAGACTCCAGCTCGTCAAAATCGTCGT
>JAQVZR010000329.1 GCA_028708105.1 Desulfoplanes sp.
CTTGTCGGCATGTTTGTTCCACCCTCTACCCCACTCATTATGAACTTTTCATCAGACAATAAACTCGAAGAAATCATCGCGAAATCCAATCCCGTCAACTACCGGAATGTTCTTTTCTCCCTCGACCAAGGCGTTGTGGTACTTTCGGATGGCAGAATTATCTACGCCAACAGGGCCTTTTGCCAAATGACAGGCAAGAATCGCGGTGAGATGATCGGACATCACCTCCTGGAAATCGCAGAGGTTTCTGACAGATCGCGCCTGAAAACCTTTCTTGATACCATCATAGAACATCCCAAAAAAGAGATCATCTATTCCCTTAGCAGGGAGTCCGGGACATGTAACAGGGTGCGCATGCACGCCGTTTCCATACAATTGCAGGGAGTTTATGCAACATCCAAGGGTATCTGCTGCTCCTTTTTCGACATTTCCGACCTGTTCGACCGCATCGAATCCCTGAGCCGGAGAAATCGTCGCCTTAGGAGTCTTCTCGACGACACCGAAAGCATGATCATCTCCTTCGCTCCCTATGATTTCAAAGACATTCTCCTGGTGAACAAGCATGTGGAAGCCGTACTTGGCTGTTCCGTCCGGGAAATCCGCAACGGCACGGTCCATCTTTTCGATTTCGTGCATCCGGATTTTCTCGACAAGGTCATTGCATTCTATGCCAGATTTCCGGATGAAGCCGAAAACGAATGGATGGAGTACATCATCATCGGCAAGGACAAACAATGCAAATGGGTCCGGGATACGGGCAACACCCTGTACGTCGAAAAAGGATACGGAATGCCGCGCAGGATCGACCACACCATTGTCGACATCACAGATCAGAAACGACGGCAGGCCAAACTCGACACGGAACGGGCCAAACTGGCCACCATCATCCAGAACAGTACGGACATGATTTACCGGACAACATTTGAGGGCAATTTTCTGGAACTCAATCCGGCGGGAAGAAGAATGCTCGGCATCGCAGGGGAAGTGCCGGAAAGGAAAATACAGGAATTCTATGTGGACCCAAAAAAAAGGTCAGTGCTCCTCGCTTTGATCAATAAGGGCAAGCCAGGACAACAGGTCGCTAAGTGGAAGACATCCGAGGGCGAAATTATCGACGTGGCCATAAACGCCGTCGCGGAAACGGATATGACAGGCCAGATTGTTTCCTACCAGGGGATCGTGCACAATGTCACCTATGCCCTAAAAATGCAGAAGATCGAATCGATTAAAAAGATCAGCGGAGGGCTGAGCGACAAACTCAACACCCCGTTGATGACCATCGCCATGAACATCGGGCTGATGAAGGAGATGATTAACGACAACGAACTGGATGCTCAAGAATTTTCATCCTGCCTCGATCTCATGCACCAAGCCTACGAACAGATTCTCGAACCATTACAAGCTGTTCGCAACAGCTACTGGGACATCAAGGAAGTATCTGACGGCAGTGGAGGGATGATTTACGAAATCCAGGGAGACAAGGATTCGCGATAGCCTCAAAACGATATTTGGCAACTCTTCGCCCATATTTTTTCAACTACCTTGGCCAGAAAAAAGTGCTTGCAGATACAATTCTGCAAGCACTTTTTTTGTTTAATCAGTGCGCACTTCTTTGGATAATTCCAGCCATGCGCGTGCTGCGTGGGGTAAAAATCCACCATTACGCCAAAGCATGACCATGTGCCAGCTGATGTCCGGTTCATCGAGGGCAATAAAGGCCACCCCTGGCAGAAGCCGTTGCTCAGCCATAAGTCGGGGCAAAAGAGCAATGCCCAACCCAGCCTTGACCAATCCCACGATAAAATCAATCTGGCCGCTATGCGCTGCAACCGTCGGCTGGAACCCCCGGCACGCGCAATAGCCCAGTATCAGCTTATTGAGTAAAAATCCCTCCTCAAAAAGGATAAAAGGGTCTGCAGCCAACATTTTCAGTTGAATACTTGGCTGAGCGGCCAGTCTATGATTGGAGGGAACAAGAGCCACAAAAGGTTCATTACGGACATCCTGCCAGTCAAAGTCCTGTGAAACGGGAAACAGCGAAGCCGCCAGATCAATTTCCCCTGCACGTAAAAGTTCTTCCAGTTTTTTACTGCCATGCTCCACCAGCCGGATTTCAATGCCCGGATAGCGGCTGCGAAAAACAGCAAAAATGGATGCAAAAAGGACACTGCTGCCAAGGAGAGGCAGACCCAGACGAAGAACCCCACGGCGCAGACCTCGCAGTTCATCCAGCTCCGCCAGCATATCTTCACTCTCGGCCAGCATATTCATGGCGCGACGATACACGATCTGCCCCGCTTCAGTCAGAGCACTCTTATGCCCGTTGCGCTCAAGAAGCTGTATTCCCAGCTCATCCTGCAACTGTCGCACTGCCTTGCTCACATTAGGCTGGGATGTATACAGGACCTTGGCTGCCGCCGAAAATCCCCCCTGCCGGACAACTTCAACCAATGCGTGTATATTCCGTAATTCCATGAGTATGCCATATTGGAATGGTTTTTATGCTGTCAATTCATTTTACACATTAACGGCCCGACAGTAGATACGCATCCTTTACACCTTTACTCAACAACCTGTTTCAAGGAACGCCTACCTATGTCATCACTACGCGCAATGTCATTATCCCTGCGGCGACTTCTTCGTCGCAGCCGTCTGATCCAGGGGAGTTTTCTGATCGGATTCTGGACACTGGGAGAAACCATAGCCCGATCAGCCCATCTTCCTGTTCCGGGTGGAATTGTAGGCCTGGCCTTAGTCCTGATACTTTTACTCAGCGGCCGGATGCATATCGTCACGTTGCGCCGCGGTGCTGACTGGCTTCTGGCAGATATGCTCCTTTTCTTTGTCCCTGCGGTATTGGCGATTTTGAACCACCGGGAATTTCTGGGAATTATCGGACTCAAACTCATTGGCATAGTTCTTTTGGGGACACTTTTAGTGATGGGCGGCACGGCCTTTGTTGTGGATTTGTGCTGCAGGATGAGCCATCATGATCTTGTTAAATGAGGTGATCAGGATAATCCAAGAGCATCATGTCCTCCGAGGGCTTTTCTGGTCCGGAGTAACCATTGCATTCTATTTTTCC
>JAQVZR010000330.1 GCA_028708105.1 Desulfoplanes sp.
GACCGGCTGATCCTCAACCCAGGGATGCGCAGACGATTGGCTGATTCCGTGGAACTGGGTCTGCAATACGGTCAGGGGCGGATCATCATGGCCGTCATCGGGGGTGAAGAAATCTTTTTCAGCACCGAAGCGGTCTGCTCGGAATGCCAGATCAGTCTGCCCAAGCCATCTCCCCAGCTTTTCTCCTTCAACAGCCCTCAGGGTGCCTGTCCTGCCTGCTCGGGCATCGGGAGCGTGGAGTATTATGAGCCTGATCTCCTGGCCCCTAATAAAGGTCTCAGTCTGGAACAAGGGGCCATCATCCCCTGGAAAAAACCACGCATCTTTGAACGTTTTAAAGAAGATCTCCAACGTCTTGGAAAGGCTCATGGCTTCACGCTGCACACGCCGCTGGGAGATTTCTCCGACACAGCCCGCAACAGACTGTTTTATGGTGACCCACAAAGTGATTGGCCGGGAGTTGTTGCCCAAATGGAACAGGGCCAGGCCTATGGTGCCATCTGGCGAGATGAGCTGGCCAGATTCCGGCAAACCACGGAGTGCCCCACCTGCCACGGCGCGCGCCTGCGTCCGGAATCTCTAGCCGTCAAAATTAACGGGGCCAGCATTGTCGACCTATGTTCCTGGTCCATTTCCAAAGCACATGCCTGGCTGGCCAATTGTGCATTTTCAGGTACCCAAACCCGCATTGCCACGCCACTGCTTAAAGAACTCCGGCACCGTCTGTCATTTCTGGTCAACGTTGGCCTGGATTACATCAGCCTGTCCCGGAACATGTCCACTCTCTCCGGCGGCGAGGCCCAGCGCATCCGCCTGGCCGGTCAGTTGGGATCGGGACTTGTGGGCGTCACCTATGTTCTGGACGAACCGAGCATCGGGCTGCATCCCAGCGATAATACACGGCTGATCAATACCCTGCGCAGCCTGCAGCAACGGGGCAATACCGTGCTGGTCGTGGAGCATGACGAAGCAACCATAAGGGCGGCGGATCACGTTCTGGAGCTGGGACCGGGCTCAGGCTTTCTAGGAGGAGAACTGATGTATGCCGGAGACGTCAAGGGACTTCTGGCTGCCCCCCATTCCCTGACGGGAAAATATCTGCGCGGCGACCTCAGCATTCCAAGACCGGAATCCCGGCGAACGCCCACGGAGATGCTACGTTTTCACGGCATTTCCACCAACAATCTTAAAAATATCGACTGCACCATTCCCCTGGGGAGTCTGGTCTGTGTGACCGGGGTATCCGGGTCGGGCAAGAGTTCGCTGGTCATGGATTCCATCTACAAGCACCTGGCCCTGGCCCAGGGGATCAAGGTTGAACAGCCCGGACATATTGCCGGGGCTGAAGGGTTGGAAAAGGTCGAAAAAATCATTTCCATCGACCAGACCCCCATTGGCCGTACCCCGCGTTCCAATCCGGCGACGTACACCAAGGTATTTGACGAAATCCGCAAAATATTTGCCGAAACCAAAGAGGCCAGACAACGGGGCTACACACCAGGCAGATTCAGCTTCAATGTCCGCGGCGGCCGCTGTGAGGCCTGTCAGGGAGACGGGCAGATCAGGGTGGAGATGCATTTTCTTCCGGATGTATTCGTCACCTGTGAGGTCTGCGATGGCAAACGCTATAACCGGGAAACCCTGGATGTGACCTACAAGGACAAGAATATAGACGAGGTGCTGGGCATGACCGTGCGTCAGGCCCGCACCTTTTTCAGTGCCTATCCTCTGCTTGAACGCAGGCTCAGTGTGCTGGAAGAGGTGGGCTTAGAATATATCCGTCTGGGACAGCCAGCGACCACCCTCTCCGGCGGAGAGGCCCAGCGGATCAAGATATCCCGCGAACTGGGCAAAAAACGTCTCCCCGGAACTCTGTATATTCTGGATGAACCGACCACAGGTCTACACATGCACGAGGTGGGCAAACTCATCCAGGTTCTACAGCAATTGGTGGACAAGGGAGCTTCGGTCCTGGTCATCGAACACAACCTGGACGTGGTGGCAGCAGCTGATTATGTCATCGATCTCGGACCCGGAGGCGGAGACAACGGCGGGAGGATTGTAGCCCAGGGAACCCCCGAGGATATCATCAATGACCCGCATTCAGTCACAGGAAAATTTTTGCGGGAACATCTGGAAAAATAGGAGGCGGGAGGCAGGAGACGGGAGACGGGAGACGGGAGACGGGAGGCGAGAGGCAGGAGATAGGAAAGACGGAAAATTTTTTCTTTCTCCTTCCTCCTTTTCTCCTTCCTCCTTTTCTCCTTATTTTTTGACCCCGGGATCAAACGATCCCAGTTCTAGCAGACTCTCCATGGCGATGTTGGCCGAATCCTCGGCGTTGAATACCCGGGTGAGCAAATCGTATACAAATGCTTCCACGCCCTGGGCCATCCGTTCACGGGCATTTCGTGACAGCCCCAGCAGCCGGTTTTCAAAAGGGCGGTTGATCTTTTTGTAATTTCCACCGGAAAATCCATGGGCATCGGCATAGGCCACCATTTCGGCCCAGACATCTGCAGGTACGCCCTTATCCTCTTCCTTAATGAACCCGCCGCCGGCATCCAGCTGGGCATTGCCATAGTCATTAACCTTGACCCCCCAGGAAATCATCTGCAGGGCCGTGGCCACGTTGGCCTTGGTGGTCATTGTGGTGGCTGCAATCTTTTTAAGACGCTCGGAATTATTTCCCGAAGTTCCGTGCTGGGCCCCGGAAATCTTATACGGAGCCAACATTTCATGAATTTTTGCAGTCAATTCCACCTGAATGCCCTGACTCTCTTTTTCGATGCCATGGGTGGTGCCATTATTCAAAGCAATCCAGTCAGGATGCAGATCGTGCTCTGCCAATCCTTTGATAAGGTACAAGGCCTCTTCAGGAGTGGACAGTCCCGCACTGCCCTTGATCTCCCCCACTTCCGTTTCATACCCGGCCCAGAGGGGAATCAATGGAGCCAGTTGGAGATTGGCGGCCAGATTATCCTGCTCCGGAAGATGGGAGGCATCAATGGCAATGGAGGTTACTCCGGCATCACAAAGAGAAGGACTCTCGATTCGGGCTCTTGCGATAT
>JAQVZR010000331.1 GCA_028708105.1 Desulfoplanes sp.
TCTGGCTTCCGTGCCTGTCCTGGCCGCCGGTGGAATTTCCACTCTTAAGGATGTACAGGAGCTCTATTCTCTTGCCCGACGTGGACTGGAAGGAGTTATCACTGGCAAAGCCATTTATTCTGGAACGTTGGATGTTAAGGAAACGCTGGCCTGGCTGGCTGCCCCGGAGCAGAATCCGGAGGGTGAGGACTGTCCCGTGTAGAAACGTGCGGTATACTGTAGTTTCAGAATGTCATAGCTGAGACATAGCTTTTTTGTGTGGCGACAGTGCCTATATGTTTTTTAATGAACCCGGTGCGGTCCATCCCGGGAGGTTGTTATGGATGAACGTTCTCCCTTGATCAGTTTTTTGCGAATCAATACCTTCGCTTCAGCGCAAAAGTTTAAGCCCTTTGAGCTGAAGATGGAAGCCCATGGTCTTCCAGATATCGTTATCAATGTTACAAAATATTACTATCACCAATTATCGCATGGTTCTCTGGGCAAATTAACTGAACAGGATATCGATCCCGTATCCACGGAAGAAATCCAAACCTATGCTCAGGCACAGGAATGTATTTCTGTCGGAGAACAGGCCCTTGGCAAGCTGGCTATCATCAAACTTAACGGTGGATCAGGTACCAGCATGGGGTTGCGGAAGGCGAAAACCCTGCTGCCTGTTAAAGATGGCCAGACCTTCCTGAATATTATTGTCCGTCAGGTGTTGCAGTTACGCGAGAAGACCGGTCGGGAGATCCCTCTGGTATTCATGAACAGTTTCAGTACCCATTTGGATACCATGCTGGCCATTGAAGGGTTTGACAATGGCACTACCCAGGTTCCTCTGGCATTTATCCAACATAAATCTCCTAAAATTCTTCAGGAAGATCTGAGTCCCGTGGAGTGGCCCAAAAATCCCGAACTGGAATGGAATCCACCCGGCCATGGCGATATCTATACGTCCATGGTCACGTCGGGAACTTTGCGAAAACTTCTTGATGCTGGCTTTGAATACGCATTTATTTCCAATTCTGATAATCTTGGAGCGGTCGTGGACCCGGCCATTTATGGATTCATGGTCAAAAATGATCTTCCTTTTCTTATGGAGGTCGCCGAGAGGACGTCTTCGGACAAGAAAGGCGGCCATCTGTGTCGTTTGAAACAAAGCGGACGCCTGGCCCTTCGGGAACTTGCCCAGTGTCCTGATGACAGCCTGGATACCTTTCAGGATGTTTCCAAATATTGTTTTTTCAATACCAACTCTATCTGGATTAATCTGAAGATTTTGGAAAAGGTTTTTGCCTATCATGGGATGATGCCTCTGGATCTTATCGTAAACAGTAAACACGTTGATCCTAGGGACAGCAGTTCTCCATGGATTTATCAGCTTGAGACGGCTATGGGAGCGGCTATTTCTTCGTTCCGTCATGCACAGGTGCTCAAGGTGCCCCGGACCAGATTCGCGCCGGTCAAAACGTGTGGTGATCTGCTGAATGTTATGTCGGATAATTTTGTGCTCACCGCAGAACAGACTGTTGTCCCTAATCCCGCACGGGTCCTACGCCCCATTGAGATTGATCTGGATAAGAAATTTTTTATGAAGATTGATGATTTTCAGGCCAGGTTTCCTTATGGGGCTCCGTCACTCCTTGAATGTACATCTTTGCGTGTCGCGGGAGATATCGTTTTTGGGAAAAATATATGCCTTAAGGGAGACGTGGTTATTGAAAATAAGACGGATAATCAGATCTGTATCAACCAGGAAGAACTTGAAGACAAACATTTCACCCTTTGTTTTGAATCCCGATATGTGACAACGTTTTGATTCCTGTCTGTTCCATTTGTGTCATATAAAAAAACCCGCAAAAGCGGGTTTTTTTATATGACACAAATGGGCGAGGGTTCAATGCGACGGATGCGCTGAATGGTCACTGTTTCTTTCTCTTAGTATCCTTGTCGTTCTCATCATCGGCGCCGAATTTTTTGAGCCCTTCGGCCAAAGATTTCAGTTTTGCATCCACTAGAGCATTGATGCTTCCCTCTGGATACGTTCCGTCGTGCTGCCGTTCTCCTGCCGGCATGTCCGTGAGCAGGGTAATGCCTTCATTGATATTTGCGACGGCCCAGATATGGAATTTTCCTTGTTCAACAGCCTGGATCACTTCATGTTTGAGCATGAGATCCCGGACATTGCTTTGGGGAATAATGACTCCCTGGGACCCTGTAATGCCTTTATGCGTGCAGCAGGCATAGAAGCCCTCAATCTTCTGGTTCACTCCTCCAATGGCCTGGATTTCACCCTTCTGGTTTACGGAACCTGTCACGGCGATTCCCTGGTTTATGGGGACTTATGCAAGACTCGAGAGCAGTGCATAGATTTCCGTTGAAGACGCGCTGTCACCGTCGATGCCGCTATAGCTCTGTTCAAAAGCGATACTGGCGCTTATGGCCAGGGGTTTATTCTGGGCATATTTGTCACGCAGGTAGCCACCAAGAATAAGCATTCCCTTATCGTGGGTAGCTCCGGAAAGTTCGGCCTCGCGTTCGATATTGATGATTCCGGCTTTCCCCATGGATGTGGTGGCCGTAATTCTGCTGGGCTTGCCGAACATGTAGTCGCCAAGATCATATACGGCCAGACCATTGACCTGTCCCACCACACTCCCCTGGGTGTCGATCATGATGGATCCGCGATCTATCATTTCCTGGATTTTTTCTTCAATGAGATTGGAACGGAAGATCCGGGCCTCAATGGCCTGCTCAACATGAATACCAAGGACTTTTTTCTGGTTGTCCTGCCCTGCAAAATAGTCTGCTTCAAGGAGCAGGTCCCGTAACAATGGCAAGGTTGTGGCGATTTTTTCCTGCCTGCCGGCCATACGCACCGCCTGTTCGACCAGGGCGCATACGCCCGTGCGGTCAAAGGGGCGGAGCTCGTGTGTGTCGGTCTGGGTGCGGATAAAGGAGGCCATTGTCAGTATAGATTCTTCTGTTTTGTCCATTCTCTGGTCAAAATCTGCTTGGACTTTGAAAATTTTAGAGATGTCTACGTAATAGGTTTTAAGCAGG
>JAQVZR010000332.1 GCA_028708105.1 Desulfoplanes sp.
GTGGGTGCCTCTGGTCATGGCCTGGTTTGGTGTTGCCAGTCTGGCGGATATGTTTGAGGTGGAGGATGGTCAATGGTTCATCTATCTGTCCAATTTCAAATACTCCATGATGTTCATTATTTTTATCGGGGCCTTTTTCCCCATCCTGACCAGTGCCATCCATGGCGTAAAAAATGTGAACAGAATTTTTATCGATTCCGCGAGGGTGCTTGGTGCCGGTGAGCGAACCATTTTTTTCAAGGTACTTTTGCCCGCAGCCATGCCCGCCATTGTGAATGGTATGCGTATCGGTCTGGGCATTGCCTGGATGTGTCTGGTTTCCGCGGAGATGCTTCCCGGTTCCCTTGCAGGAATCGGCTATCTTATCACTCATGCCTACACCGTGGCGTCAACGGATATCGTTATTGCCGGAATGGTGAGCATCGGGTTGGTCGGGGCACTGATGGATGCGTTGTTCCGTTATTTTGAAGTGAAGAAATTTAATTGGCAGCGTTTGAATAGATAGTTACATCGGTATCTGCTTGTGTCTGTCTGTGATCCCCATGCAGGTTGCAATTACATACAAGGGGCACCCCTTGCGGGTGTCCGGATCGGGAGTGAGGGATGTGTGGTAGTGCAGTGATGGAAGTTGCGGGGTTGCGCAAAGAATTTATTACCGAACGCGGCGAGGCTGTCCGGGCTTTGGATCGGGTGGATTTCGAGGTTTTTCCCAACGATTTTTTGTGCATTGTCGGCCCTTCAGGATGTGGAAAATCAACGCTTTTGCGTATTATGGCCGGACTTGAGCAGGCTTCCTTTGGCAGTGCAACCTTTCATGGAGAAATATTGACCAGACCCCATCAGGACGTGGGTATGGTTTTTCAGGAATATTCTCTGTTCCCTTGGCGCACGGTCATGGATAATGTAACTTTGGGGTTGGAGTTCCGTGGAATGTCCTGTCATGAGCGTCGGAGTATCGGTGAGGAATATCTTCATCTGATCGGCATGGAGCAGTTTGCCGGTGCTTTTCCCTACGAGCTTTCCGGTGGTATGCGTCAGCGTGTGGCCATTGCCCGGGCATTGGCTACGGAGCCGGATGTGTTGCTTATGGATGAGCCGTTTGGGGCTCTGGATGCGCATACCAGAATTTTGCTCCAGAAAGAATTATTGCGGATCTGGGAACACAAGCGCACGACCATTCTTTTTGTGACCCATAGCGTGGATGAGGCTATCTATCTGGCTGATCGAATAATGGTCATGTCCGCACGACCGGGACGGTTTAAAAAAGAGATCCGGGTGGAGATGGAAAGACCCCGGGACCGGGCCATGCCCGAATATGGCCGTATGGCTGCAGGAATTCTGGATATGCTGGAACAGGAAGTTGTAATGGGATAGGTTGGGAAGAATGGATGCTTTCATGGCTACGGAATGATCTGTAACCATCTTTGAACATTGAGAAATAGATGCCCCCTCCACAAGATTCATCCTTGTGGAGGGGGCATTATGCGTTTTTCATCAGGGCCTGCCGAAGATGCTACCCAAGCATTTCTAAAAAGGCCTCGATGCGTGTTCTGAGCTGTTCCGTGTCCGACTGGGAATAATCTGTTTCAATGTGCAGAAAGGGTAGTCCATGGTTTTGTTCCACATGTTCCCGCAGGGAAAACGATTCTACATTGTAGGTATGGCAGCACTGCCAGGTCAGATCCACCACGCCGTCGATGGCATAGTCAGTGATAAGCTGGCTGATGAGATCAAGTCTGCCTGTGTTGGGCGTCATGCAGGAACAGGGGGTGCTCAGGTAACGTTTGGCCAGGGCGTGGTAGGGATCGGGATCGCTTTCGTCGACCAGAGCTGTAAAATCCTTAAGGCTTGAGCAATGTTCCTGGACCGGAACCAGAGCTCCGCATTCTTCAAGAATCCGCAGAACTTTTTCCGAGCCCTTGCCCGTGGGACAGCCTGTGTAGAGGATTCGCGGGCCCGTGGCCCTGCTGTCCGGTTTCTGGGAGGCGACCATGGTTTCCAGGTCATCCGCCAGGAGGGTGATTTTTCCCAGATATTCCTGCATATCGACGACAAAGCTCTTGGTTTCCGTCACGCTGAGCATATCCAGGGCGGAAAGAGGAGGAACGGGGGCCTGTCCCGTGGCGGTGATGCGCAGCAGTTGTTTCCTGACCTGATTGTGCAGGTGGATTTCCTGGAGCAGGTGTTCTTCCGTGATGACGTGACCGCTTTTTTTTTCAAGAAAGGCTGCGAGTCTGTGGAGTTCCTCTGTCCAGAAGGAAAGAGAGGCTTCGTCCTTCTGGGTATAGGGAAGATGCATGAGGTGGACGGGTTTGATCCGGTTCAGCAGTTCATACATCTTTTTTTTGCCGTCACAGGTGGTTTCCCCCACGATGAAATCCGAAGCCGCGAAAAAAGGACAGGAATCCGTGATCCCGTAGCCATAGCTGGATTTGATCAGCGGGCAGAGGTTGGCCGGGAGATCCCGTTCGGCAGCGGGGATGGGCGTCTGGTTTTTTCCGCACAGGCCGACGGGGATGATTCCTGCGGCATACATGAGTTCTGTGGGCGCATAGACACAGAAAAGGCCGGCTACCTTAGATCCATGCTCTTTGGCTTCGTCAATGAGGGGGAGACTCCGGGATTTATAGGTGGCTAGGGTTTCAAAGGATTCAGGTTTAGACATTGAGCTTTTTCCTCCCCCACTCGGCAGCACCCCGTGCGCCCACCAGATCCGGATCTTCGGGGATGACGATTTCGCAGCCCAGCAGGGTTTTAAGTTGTTTGACCACACATTTGTTCCGGGCCACACCGCCGGCAAAGACCAGGGGATACTCCACCCCCACTCGGCAGAGCATGTATTTGGTCCGGTTGACAATGGCCTGATGGAGTCCCAGAGCGATATTGGCCGGGGATTCTCCCCGAGCCATGAGAGAGACGGCTTCGGTTTCGGCAAACACCGTGCACATGCTGTTGATGACGGGACAATGAGTACCCTGCAAGGCAAAATCGCCGAATTCCTCGATGGGGATCTGCAGGGCCGTGGCCATG
>JAQVZR010000333.1 GCA_028708105.1 Desulfoplanes sp.
GATCTCCTCGCTGTTCTATCGCCTATCTCTTGGGTCGGGCCCGGGGGCAGATGTTCGGGGTTATGGAATACCTGGATCAGGATGGGAACGTTGGAACGGCCCGTGCTTTTTCCGGTCAGTATAACGGACTTTGGCATGTTCCTGGATGGGTTCCACCTGTGGTGGATATCCAGGCCCAGAAAAGGATCAGCGTGCCGGTTGAGGGCAGGATCAAAGAACTTGGCCGGACGATCGAAAAATTGGGAAAGGGATCGATGCAACATCAGGTTGTGGTCCGTGAACGACGGGATCTGTCCCGGCAACTGATGCAAGAGATCCATGCCCTGTACCAGGTCAGAAATTTTCGCGGCCAGTCCAGGAGCCTGAAAGATATTTTTTTGGGGCCCGGGGGTATGCCGGCAGGTACCGGCGATTGCTGTGCTCCAAAACTTCTGCATTACGCGATCTGCAACGACTTCGTTCCCCTGGGCATTGCCGAATTTTTCTGGGGTCGGGAAAATCGTTCCTGTACCAGGCAGCACGGATGTTTTTATCCCGCCTGCAGGGAAAAATGCCAACCCATGCTCGGGTTTATGCTCTGCGGGCTGGATGAGGCGAGTGCGAAGCGGGATACGTAAGAATGAGAGCGGGGTGCGTGTTCGGAAGCGGGTGGCAGACACGCCGGTCTGCCTCTGCAGCAGCAGGATAAAGAATACGGGGATTGTCTTGTGTCCTTTGCATCATGAGTGAGGGATGTCATGAGAAAAAAGCCTCCATTTTTTTGTTGAAATTTAGTCCCGCTTGCACAATGATCTCATCCTGTTGGTGAGCAGGGAGAACGCTTGGCTTTACAAGCTATGAAAATGGATTACACATGAGGTGATCAACGCTTGCTTTTGTGTAAGGGCGTTGATGACTACAAACATTAGGAGCATATCAATGGCGGAAACCGTTGACGAAATAAGCATTGATTGGACGGATGAAAACGGAGAACAACAGGTCAAGCAGGTTAAAAAGCATGTTCTGACCAAAGGCGCATGGTCAACCATCATGTTTGCCTACCAAGAAAAAAACAGGACTTCGGGCGAGTTCGGACCGCTTAAATTTCGGGTTGGCCGGTATCAGAAACGCAATGGCCAGTATAACCCTCATTCCAAATTTAATATTTCTTCCATTAAACAGGCAGGTGAGATTGTCGGCATGCTCCAGGAATGGATCGATGAATTGAAGGATGATGAATCTAAGCAGTAAGCCTGGTTGTGCAATGTAGCAATTTGCTTCAGAACGTGAATCCACTTTTCCCCCGTCAGATTGAGACGGGGGAATTTCACTTCTATGGAGACATACGTAAAAATGGCCCAGAATAACAGTATTCCTGAATTTGAACCAGATGACACTGTAGAGGACGAGCTTGATGAGCCCCGACGTTTCAAGGTATTGATGCACAATGACGACTATACCACCATGGAATTTGTCGTGGAAGTGCTTATGCACGTTTTTCATAAAAACGAGGCCGAAGCGAACCTGATCATGATGAACATTCATCAAAAAGGGGTTGGGCTTTGCGGGATTTATACGGCCGAAATCGCCGAGACAAAGGTGTCCATGGTGGATTCCATGGCCCATGCCAAAGGATATCCCCTCAAGTGCACAATGGAAGAGGTGTAAATGATCAGCAGAAAACTGGAAAAAATTATTGCGTTGGCCATCAGGGAAGTGAAAGTGCGGCATCACGAGTTTTTGACCCTGGAGCATCTGCTTTTTGCTTTTGCCATTGATCCTGAGGGTAATGACATGCTGGTGGACCTCGGGGCGGATGTGCACCGGTTGAAAAATCTGTTGACCCGGTTTTTCCAGGAGCATGTAGGGGTTCAGGCCCGGATGGATTACGAGATTGTACAGACCATCGGGGTACAGCGGGTTATGCAGCGGGCTATGAATCATACGCGATCGGCCGGAAAGGACGTTGTGCATGCGGGTGATTTTCTTGCAGCTATGCTCGAAGAACATGATTCTTTTGCGGTGTATTATCTCCAAAGCATGGGGGTAACCCGGCTCAATGTTCTGGAATATATTTCTCATAATCCCGGTAGGGAAGAAGAACCGGACAACGATGAAAAGCACGGTACAAAATCCATGCTCGGACGATATGCCGTAAATCTTGTGGACAAGGCCCGCAAGGGCAAGATTGATCCGCTGGTGGGGCGTGAACGGGAAATCAGACGGGTTGTGCAGGTTTTGGCGCGACGGCGTAAGAATAATCCTATTTTTGTTGGTGATCCCGGTGTAGGCAAAACAGCCCTCGCGGAAGGTCTGGCTCTGCGCATCGCCGAGGGCGATGTTCCGGAATCCTTCAAAAATGTGTCTATTTTTGCTTTGGATATGGGAGCATTGCTGGCAGGAACCAAATTTCGAGGGGATTTTGAAGCCCGTCTCAAAGGGGTGATCAAGGAAATCAAAAAAATTCCTGAAGCCATTTTGTTTATTGATGAGATCCATACTATCGTGGGAGCCGGGGCCACGAGCAGCGGTACCATGGATGCTTCCGATATATTGAAACCTGTTTTGGGGGCCGGTGAACTGCGGTGTATTGGCTCAACGACCTTTGAAGAATATAAAAATCATTTTGAAAAGGACCGGCCCTTATCCCGGCGGTTTCAAAAGATTGATCTGCCTGAACCATCCATTGAGGAAAGTGTGGAAATTCTCAGCGGATTGCGTTCGCATTACGAAGCGTTCCATGGTGTCAAGTATCGGCCTTCAGCCCTGCGTGCGGCAGTGGAACTTTCGGCCCGGCATATCAATGATCGTTTTTTACCGGATAAGGCTATTGATGTCATGGATGAGGCCGGAGCTGTTTTCCGTATCAGCGGGAGCAAAAAAAAGAGTATTACTCAGCTGGATATAGAAAAAGTCGTTGCTCGTATGGCTGGTATTCCCAGCCAGAGTATTTCATCCACGGATAAGGATCAGCTCAAAAATCTGGCTGATCGTATCCAATCCGTTATTTTTGGACAGGATGAGGCTGTACAATCACTTGTTCGG
>JAQVZR010000334.1 GCA_028708105.1 Desulfoplanes sp.
CGGGAAAAAAAAAACATCTTCCACCGAGGCCTCTTGGGGAGCATGGATCTGGATAAGCTCGACGATCCGCGTATAAATAAACCCCAGACGTACGCTCAAAGATTCATCCAGAGGGGGCCGGATAGTCCCCGTGTCCACAAGAGACAATTGCCCCGAGGACTCCCGAACCAAACCATACCCGCAACACCGGGACCCGGGGTCAATCCCTAGGACAATCAGATCTTCCATACAATATGTGACCAGCCTTTATTGTGTACCGTGTGCAGAGACAAATGATGGAAGAAAAACATAACGTAGAAAACGCCATCCCTTGTGCAAGGACATCTCTTCTCACGTCAAGAAGCGGAAGCCGGATATTTCTTCCGGCCTCCGCAATCCATCTATTCATCATCTTGTATTCTTGAACAGGGCGGTCTTGCAACCCAACGGAACCAGCCTATTCTTCCATCTCCGCCAACAAATCTTCGGGGAGATCAAAATTGGCGTACACGTTCTGCACGTCATCGTTGTCGTCCAGGGCATCATACAACCTGAGCAGTTTAAGCCCGGTTTCCCGGTCAACGGGGACGGTATTCTGGGGGATCATGGTAATTTCACTTTCTGCAGGCTCTATGCCTGCGGCGGCAAAAGCATCCCGGACAGCACTAAAATCTTCCACAGCGCACTGCACCTGCCAGGTATCATCCTCATCCACGATATCCTCGGCTCCGGCCTCAAGACCGATTTCCAGAAGCTGTTCATCGGAATAAGCATCTTTGGGGAACGAGAGCACCCCCTTCTTGTCGAACATCCAGGCCACGCAGCCGGAAGCGCCCATGGAGCCGCCGCCCTTGCTCAAAATATGACGGACCTCGGCAACGGTCCTGTTCTTGTTATCCGTGGCGGCATCAATAAGGATGGCTACGCCGCCGGGACCATACCCTTCATACATAATCTCATCAATGGCCACAGAAGCCAGTTCGCCGGTACCTTTTTTGATGGCCGTTTCAATTTTATCTTTAGGCAGATTAACGACTTTAGCAGCTTCAAGAGCACTTTTAAGCCGGTTATTTCCAGCAGGATCTCCACCGCCATCTTTGGCCGCGAGCATGATTTCTTTGGTGACTTTGGTGAATACAGCACCACGTGCGGCATCCTGGCGACCTTTTCTGTGCTGGATATTATGCCATTTACTATGTCCGGACATATACATTCTCCTTCATTATTAAAAAAAACTATCGCAGGGAGGTAACCTTACGGCTGCTTCATCCTGCCTGTTCATTTTCCCAACAGCCTGCCACACTGCCTGCTTCACATGCTCATTATGGGTACCCGCTACGTTCTCCAGTCCCACGAGGAGCCCCTAAAAAAGCTTTTGATAGAACACCACAGTATACTCGGCATCTGCGTACTACATACTGGGCACATTATTACTTATTTTTCTGCTTTCGCAGCCGATTCCCCCAGAAATCCCAATCCGACAATAAATATTTCCTTACTTTCGGCCCGGGAACTCTTGGGTTTGAAGGTTTTCACCTTGTCGAACAGGGAACGAAGCCCCATGGTATATGCGTGCACATCAGGACCTTCAAAAATTTTAACAACAAAACTGCCGCCCTGTATCAAGCAGGTGCGCGCCAAGGCAAGGGCCTCTTCCACCAGTTCCAAGGAGAGAGCCTGATCCTTGAACTTGATCCCCGAGGTTTTGGGGGCCATATCGCTCATGACAATAGCAAAGGGAGCCTGCTCGTCCAAAAGGGCCTGGAACCTTTCGGAGCGGTCAAACACATCTTCCTCAAGATAGATGACGTGGGACGGAAAGGACGTGTTGGCGGGATTGAGATCAACGGCCAGCACCCGCCCCTTTGCGCCCACCCGTTCGGCGGCAAAAAGAGTCCATGATCCGGGACTTGCTCCCAGCTCCAAAACATTCTGACCAGGGCTAAAGAGATGGAAGCTCTTGTCCATCTCCTTCAATTTATATACGGATCTGGCAGGATAATTTTCCTGTTTGGCCAATTTGAAATAGTGATCCCTGTATTTTTTCATAGTTTTTCCCTAAAAAAGAATAAAATAATGCCAGTCCGTCCCCTGCGTGTAAAGGCCCAAAGTGAGATGGGAAAAACCTGCTCGTTACCCGACGACCAGAGCGCGTTCACACGTTTTGGTCACGGCACCCAACTATTTTCCTGGGATTAGGCCCCCGCCCTGATCCGCACCTTTGCAGAAGAATCCTCAAAAAAATAAAACCTGCGCACAGCCTGGCACAAGGAAATCCTGGCCCACCCTACCTATATCCACCGAGTAGAAAAAATCCTTGAAATTGCAAATAAATGGTCGTAGATGAATTCCTCACTTCGGGGACGTAGCTCAGCTGGGAGAGCGCAGCGTTCGCAACGCTGAGGTCGTGAGTTCGATCCTCATCGTCTCCACCAAGTAAATCAATGGGTTATGAAATTATTCTTCATAACCTATTTTTTTTGCTAACCTATTGCTAAACCAAACCCTGTTTGAAATACGAAGTTTTTCAAACTGAAGCACCGTCCCCCGGCATCTATTTGCCTATAGACGCCAAAATTTTGATTGGAAACTCCACGTCTCAAACTAAACCAAACCACGTTTGAGGGGTTGAGTTTTTTTCACCGCAAAGAACGCTAAGGAACGCGAAGAAAAGCAATAAAACAAAGCTCAATCTATCCCAGATTCTTCCCCCTTCTCGTTCCTTCGTGCCCTTCGCGGTGAAAAAAGAATTGAACTGTGATAACCTGTTCGAAAACTATGGTTCTGAAACTGGGTTTGGGTTAGGTTTGATGCAGAAATTGTATCTTTTCTGAAATTTACGATAAAAATCATCGCATGAAGGCTCGTCGCCCTGCGGTCCCGTCCGGTTTTTGAAACACTCGATCAACCCTGCAATATTCTAATTACCCGGAAGAATACGTTATGAACTCTCCCGTACAGTCAACCACCCAAAAAGGCCGCTATGAAAGTCTTCTTAAGGTTATATCAACCGATGATACCGTCTGCATTCCTATTGTTGCA
>JAQVZR010000335.1 GCA_028708105.1 Desulfoplanes sp.
CGTCCAGCAGAATAACCCGGGGCTTCAGAAGCAGAATTCTGGCTAACGCCAACCGCTGGGCCATGCCCCGTGAAAATCCTCCTGCCCATTCCCAGGCAAAGGAAGAAAGTCCGACCCTTCCCAGCAATTCAAGCAGATTTTTTTCTGATTGTTTCAGGTCGTACATACGGTTCCAGAACTGCAGATTCTGCAACGCGGTCAATCGGTTGTATATAAACGTCGCATGGCCCATATACGCGAGTTCATGTTCTGACACATGGGAAACGACAGTGCCCCCCGCAGGACGGATCAACCCGGCCACACATTTGAGCAAGGTTGATTTACCGGCGCCGTTTTCTCCGGCAATAAGCACAGCACTACCGGCTTCAAGACATAAAGACACGTCTTTAAAAATAAGTCGGGAACCATAGATATGGTACAGATTTTTGACTTCAATAAGACAGGTAGCCACTCAGTATGCCTCGTGCCACAGCTGCTATGCAGCAGTCACGGATTTTCGCTGGCGACGGAAACACAGCAATGCGGCCAGGGACATGAGGGTGCCGCCAATCCAGATCCAATTGACCAGGGGGTTGATACTGATCTTCACACTGATATTTTTATCTTCGTCAAAGCCCAGCAAGGTAGCATAGACTTCGTCTCCCAGACCGGGAATAATGGCGACTTCGGCAAAGGACTGGTCAAAGTTGGTGTACATCCTTTTTTGGGGGGCAAGAATTCCAAGAGGCTTCCCCTTCTTGGCAACCATGAGCCGTGCCTCATAGGCAGTCATACCCGGAGTTTCCTTGATCTGGAAATCATTATACAACAACTCGTAATCTCCCACTTTGAGTACTTCGCCCTTGTGCAGGATACCTTCTTCATTCACCTGATAGGGACCGGAGAAAGCGATGCCCAAAGCAATCAGGGCGACACCCAGATGGACCCCGTACGCTCCCCAGGCCCAAAGCTGTTTACGGAGAGAAGCGTTGAGGAGAAATAATGTTCCTATGGAAATGATCACCCCCACGGCAGCAGACGCTCCGAGCAGAGCCACTGGTAATGTGATCCCCATCATCCAGAATCCGATACCGGCTATGAAAAAAGAACCCAAAGCGATATACAATCCCAGAGATGTCTTGAATCCGGACTTCCAGGCCAGCCAGGGGCACAATGCCAGCAACAGAACCAAAATAGCCAAGGGAGGCATGCACACCCGGTTATAAAAATCAGGTCCCAGGCCAATGGAATTGTCACTCCATAGTTCGCTGATAACAGGCCAGTTGACACCCAGAAAAACAATGCTGCCCAAGGCGAGTAGGAGCCAGACGACAATGAGAAGGATGCCCGGCTTGCTGAGCATCCCGTCAAGCTCCCGGCTGGGGGCAGTGCGACAGGCATAGATGACGAGAAGGGTCAAAAACAATGCGACCCCGATAAAAATGATCAGGGGCATACCGACCCCCCCGCTTCCAAAGGCATGCAAAGACTGAATGAACCCGCTGCGAACGACAAAGGTACCATAAAAACAGAGTAATAATGTCAGGCTGACCAAGAACAGATTGGTTTTCAACAATCCCTTGCGCGTGCGACCGATAAGCGAGGTATGCAGCAGGGCCGTAGCTGAAAACCAGGGAATCAAAGATGCGTTTTCAACGGGGTCCCAGGCCCAGTAACCGCCCCAGCCCAGTTCCATATACGACCACCAGGCACCGAGGATAATCCCGGCCGTAAGAAAAATCCATGAAACCAGCACCCAGTTCCGTCCCCTGTCCATCCAGGCAAGAGGTTCACCTGTTATGCTCAGGGCAAAGGCAAGACAGCAGGGAATGGTAAACCCGGCATATCCGATAAAAAGTAACGGTGGATGAAAAATCATGCCGGGATTCTGCAGCAGGGGATTCATGCCGTTCCCCTGGGCAGGAGGATTAAGGATCTGAACAAAGGGATTGCTCACTCCTGTGAGCATCAGAAGAAAAAAACCTTGGACCAGAAGAAAAAAGGTCCAGAACCAGATTTTGGTTTTAGGTGCCAGCGAACGGTATCCTGGCGTAAAAATCATGATACTGCCCAGAATTGCGAGCATCATAGCCCAAAAGAGAAAGGATCCGTTCTGCCCTGCCCAGAATGCAGTCAGTGCATAGAACGTAGGCAGAAAGGTGTCCGTGTACTCCTGAACATACATAAAAGAAAAATCTCGGTGAACCAGGGCCAGACAAAGAATCCAGGAACTCAGACAAAATAGTCCCGCGCAGGCCAATTGCCCCCGTTCCATCCAGACAAGTGCATTGTCCCGATTTTTAGAGAGATCGAAAAAGCCCATGAAAATCAGGGCCAGGGTGATTACAAGAGCAAGAAAGATGGAGGCAAAAGCAATGGCATGCATAGAATACGGTACCGTACGTTAAAAGATAAGCAGCTGAGAAATAATTCGAAGGGGAAGGAATGGGCATCCGCACAAAGATACCCCCGATGAGGATTGTGCAAACAAGTCGGCCAAGGATAATTCTTCCGTCCCCAGGCGCTCGGTCTTATATGATAGTCAGGATTCCTGAGAAGTTTTTTTCTTGTACTTGGAGGGGCATTTGGTCATCAATGTTTTGGCTACAAAAATACCGTTTTCCGGTTGCAAGCCCCCTTCCACAATGACTTCCACACCGGGTTTAAACGTATCGGGGATAATGCCATGATACTGGACACGCAAAGATTTGGCAGGGTCTTTTTTGTCCAGCAGGACAAAGGATATTTCCATGGCATCGGGGGACCGTTCCAGGTCGCGACGGGCTACATTGCCAAAAAGCCTGGCCTGGGAAAGTTTGGCGCTGTCCATGGCCAACGCTTCAGAGACATTGAGAAAGTAGACAGAATTATTGGAAAGGCCAGAAAAGAGCAAATACCCGATTCCCAGACTGATGCATGCAAAAGCCGTCAGATAGACCCATTTTTGATTGGATGATTTTGTCATAGTCACTGTCTGCTGCGTCATGTTGGAGGGTTATTGTGTATCATTGATTCTGTTCATGATTCCTTTT
>JAQVZR010000336.1 GCA_028708105.1 Desulfoplanes sp.
TATGGCCGGGGGTCATCGCCGGAAGTTTATACCAGGGATGATCCTTGGCCATGGTTTCAAACAGGTTCACATACTCAGGGGGAATAGCTTCCCATTGCAGCTTGGAAAATCCCACGGCAATGCATGCCCGGAGAATACGCCACGGGCTCGGGGGCCATTCTACCAATCCCTCATTGACGTGGCTCCCCCACGGAGTGGCATGATAGGAGTGTCCGGGGAATGTGAAGGCGACGGTCAGCATTTTTTGCCTCACTTTGTGTAGTTGACTGTGGTCACGGACATGGAATCCTTGCATGCTTGGATGGCGGTTTTAAGTTCGGGTTCAATGGCTGCGAGTTCGGGGAGTTCAAATCCTTTAGGCCGGGTGGCAGTGATTGTCTCCTGGGCGACCTCTAGATCACATGCCGTGCGGAAACGAAGATTGCCGTCAAGTAACGCCCTGATTTTATACAGACCCAGCAGGATCAACATGTCTTCTGCCTTGTCGCCGAGACCATAGCCGCGGATCTGGGCCAGATCGATATTGAAATAGGCATTGATGGATTGTGCTGTATATTCTTCGCGGTGGAAGGGCACGTTGCCGAAACCTTTGGCGGCTTCTCCCTTGGGATCGACATGGTCATTTTTCACTCCGCCGGATGCCGCGACATTGATGTTTTCGGCTTCTACAAAGGAGGAGATGGCACGGGAGATACGCAATCGACCGCCTGCCAGCTCTTTTTTGGCCAGGAATAATCCGTGCAAAAGGGCGTTGGCGTCGTATTTGAGCACTGTTTTGGAAAAGAGTTTGCGATCTATGGGTCCCGTCGCCAGACATGCAAATTCTGACTTGAGTGTTTCCATGAAACTTTTATCTTTTCCTTCCAGAATATAGGGGCTGTTGAGGCGGTGGGCTTCGGTCATGGAGCTTGTCAGGTAGTGACCATCCTGCTCTACGCGCACAAAACTGATCCCTTCCAGTGCCGCAACCGGTTTTTCTTTGGATTCATCCCAGCACACACTTTCCATACGGTTGGCCATGCTTTGGGCACTTTCTACCAAAAGACAGGACATTTCTCCTGCCTGATAGGTAGCGGCTCCAAGGTCGGGAAAACCAGTGGGCTGAAATCGGGAGCCTTGGGCGGGGGTCAGATGCACGGTGAACAGAATCCGGTTTTCCTTGGTCAATGATTCCAATATAGCAGACATGATAGATGCTCCTTGTGTAAGAAGGTTGAATTTATTGATCAACAGACTCGCGTTCGTCCGATGGTTTTTTTGTAGCTGACTCCATGGTTGGCTTGGTTAATGAGAGGGCACAGGTTTTGGTTTGAGAGGGGGACAGGGGGAATGCCAGGGCTGCAGCAAGGCGATAGGACTCAGGTTCTGTGCCCATGGCAGTTTCTATATGCGGACGTAATCCGCTGGCTTTGAGTCGTCTGACGGCAATGGCTACGGCCTGATGCAGGTCTCCTGCCTGCAAACGGGCAAAGATGGCCGGGTCGGTCCGTACTGCAATGCCGTGTTCGCTTACGGGGATGGGCCAGGGAAGATGGCAGAGTTTGAGCAATGCATATATTGCCAGATCTCCGGCCTTTGTATCGTTCAGCGGTCGTGACAATGTCTGCAGACCCGAAGGTTTGCGTATGGCCATAAGCGGGCGGACAAGGGAAAGGATGAGGGCGTCGTCGGTACGGTGCTCGAGAAATGCCAGGAGATCCGAAAAAAACGTTGTTGCATGGCTCGTAGGTCCAAGAGGAAACGTACCTGTGGTTTTTTGCTGGATGAGGCGACGATGAACAATACCACGCGCGGTTCGTTCCAGATCCGTTGCGCCAATCAGTTCATTTTTCCAGGCGTAGGCATCCGATGACGGAGCAAACCGATAGGAAGACACATCCAGGGGAACAAAATGATGTCGGATAGTCGTGGTCCAATCCGGTTTGCCGTTACTTTTGAATCCCCCTTGCAGGGCCAGGGCAAGGGCCAGACGTAATTCCGGTTTTCCCGTGTCGGCAGCGAGGACCCATCCAGAAGATAAGAGCGGGAGAGGGCGCAGGTTTTTTTTGGGATCACTGACCGTTTTAGGACTGCCGACGAGTTGTGCCTCGGCATCTCCCAGGGCTGTGAGCATGCGCAGCCAATGGTTTGGATCGTGGCCACTACGGCAACAACTCATGAGTGCTTCATCGCAGGTGCGGCTGGCTCGAACAATCCGTGCCGGAGCATTTTTGTCCCTGCTGGTACGTCGCAAGGTGTCGAGCCAAGGGGTTATTTCATCCAACAGATGCTGGTTGGGCTGCGATTCTACCTTCCATCGTCCCAAGGGGGTTGCCAGATTTGCTTGTCCGTTTCGTTCGATAAATCCGAAACGTTGGAATTCGGTTATCCCTCGGGTAACCCCGAGACGCGCTACGGACATGGCAAAATCAAAAGGCCGTTGTGACGTCTTGCGATTACATTGGGAGCGGCCTTCTCCCATGAATTGGATGAGGGACTGGTAGGAAAGGGGTTTTTCCCAAAGGGGCATCCATTGCTCGCCCCGGGCACTTTCGTCTGCAGATGCACCGGAACCAAAACCCACAGCAGCACTGCGAACGGCAAAAGGGGCAGCGGCCTGGGGTATTTTTTTTGAGGAAAACATACGGTTGACTGAAGCTGAAAAGCAGAGACATCCTTCGAGCATGAGCACAAAATCAAAAGGATTGACCAAAGATTTTGCGCTGAATCCCGAGGTGCCGTTTGCCCCACCCACCGCACCAGGAAAAAATTGACCGATAGCTCTGTCACTGTCCAAGCCTGGGGCTGCTTCTATGAAAAAGGCACCGTGTACAAGCTGTGGAGTCTGGAATGTCGGGATGCCTTCGGTGGAGTGCATGTCGAATAATAAACAGAGGTTTTGCATATAGTTGTTGGTGAAATCCAAATGGCCGTCGTTCCATCCTGTTCCAGTCAACGCCGGATATGCGAGGCTACCATCCCCGGTTATAATCACCGCAGTAACCATGCAGATCGGAAGAGCACACG
>JAQVZR010000337.1 GCA_028708105.1 Desulfoplanes sp.
CTCAGAGTTCTGGTTGCAAAATCAATAAAGTACCCGACGCCCTTGCCCCGGGAAAGTCGGCCCACGAAACCGATGCAGGTGTCGATGCCCTTGAGATGGAAGGTGGTCCGCAGACATTCCTTTTCCCTGGTCCGGGCTTTGAACTCAATGCCGTTATGTAGGATCTGCAGCATGGTATCGGGAAGATGCGTGCGGGATTGGAAATAGTCCCTGGATTGGCGGGAGACAAAAAGGATTTTTTGGGTAAACAATCGATGGACAAGGGTTTCTTCCATAATCTGTTTGCGTCGGCGAAGGGGAGTCCGGGCATACCAGTGGAGATCGCACAGATGCACCTGGCCGATACGCACCGGCACCCCGGCCAGAGCTGCCGCCAGGATTCCTGAGATATTTCCCCCGAAGGAATGGGTGTGCACGATATCGGCGTGGTATTTTTTGAGCAGCCGGGCGATCTTGAAAATTCCCAGGGGACTCCATTTGCCGTGTAAGGGGATGAAATGGGTATGCACCCCCAGATCCCGCAGCTCCTCCCAGAAGATTCCCTTCTGTTTATACGTAATAATATGAACCTCATACTCGTCTGTGAGCAGGGGCAGAAGGGATCTGAGACGGCGCTGGATACCGCCGATGCACAGGTTGTTGGTGATACGGAAGAGAACGGGTTTCGTCATGGGGTCCAGTATGATTGAGCCGGCAGTGCCGGAAAGGGGAGAGGGATCGGACGGGAGATCCGGTTGCCCCGTATGCCTTGAATCAGAACCTGAAACCGGTACCCGGGGAACCGATGATGGTCAAGAAGCGATTGAGGAGAGGGAGGATGATCACGAAGGCTCAGGGTCATGCCAGCTGTAATTGAAGGGCGCAATTTCTCTGGCACATACCTGCGTTCACTCTGGGCGAGGCCCCGGGCATCAAGAAGAGTGCTCGATTGTAACCTCGTGTGCCGACAGGGTCTGGAAGGGAAGACCAAAGGATTGCTCCAGCAGTTTTGTTATTTTTTCAGGGTCGACCGATCGATTTTCAGAAGCGATTTTAAATCCCTTGAGATTCAACATATCGTAGCATTGGGAAAAAGGAAGGTTTTCATACATGGTTTCCTTGTCTCCCCTAAAAATACAAAGGCCTCCTTTTTTCTTGCCCATATCTTCTTCCTTTCTGAACAGAGAAGACAAGCCAATGACCAGTTCTCCTTCCTCATAGCAGATACCTCGGACCATGTATTGTTTCCCGGTAAAAAATGCAGACAGATATTTTTGCCCGTTTTTGACAGGGAAGCCTCCATCACATTTCTGCCCTTGCCGGGGAATTCTGCCACCGAAAGAATCAGAGATAAACAGGTTGTTATTTATCACGGCAATGTCATGAACACCTTCATGAGGGTATGTGTAGAGCTCAATATCCTGAGACGATATCAGGCCGATAACAGAACATCCCCCTCTAATATTGAACGCCGTAAACAGCAATTTGTCCCCGAAGACGGCGACACTGTTGATATGGTGGAGATCATAGCCGATCATGTTTTTATTCATGAGATCTTTGAAGGGAGCGAATTCCCGGATTTTTTTGCCCGTTGTGCTGTCCAGAACCAGCACGGTGTTGTTGCCGCTGTTCGCAATATAGATCTTTTTATCGCGCCATTCTATCTGATGTATCCGTGAGCCTATGGAATATTCTTCTCTGCGATATACCACCTTTGAAAAGGTGATTTTTTTGCGGACAAGTCTGTCAAGATGAACTTTTACAAGGAAAGACATCTTGTAGAGATCGAAAAAATTAAAAAAGAGCGTATAGTAGAGAAATCTATCGTCAGAAATACTCATGCCAAAACAGGAACCTCGGATAATTCTTTGTATTTTATGAGGAGTGATAAGATATATGCCACTTCTGTCTGAAACCAGATATTTTTGCCGGGTATCCAGAGCACAGGGCCATGCTTTTTTTCGGAAAGATAGAGAGCTTGTTACGGCCAGGCAGCGCATGATAAATTTGAATAATTTTTTCATAGAGTTGGGGTTTTACGTTTTAGGTTGTTATGTTTTAGGTAAAATCAGGTGGCTGGCTGTTATATTTTGTAGGAGCTGGCGGTCAGAGTATCGGTTGCTGTCGTCTCTGTCAGGGTCTTACGAAATCCTCTGCGGAAAGCATGGTGCGGGGTTTGAGTGACGGAACAGATAAAGGAAAGATATCGGGCTGCGCATTCCGGCTGTGTATTATTGAGAATATCCCTGTAGCCTTTTCTGCGGATATGTTCCGGTCTGTGGAGGAGTATATAGGTGAGCTGGGTGGTCAGGGTGCACACATCTCCTGGAGGACAGAGATAGCCGTTGTCCTTATGGTGGATGAAACCGTCAATCCCTGTTCCCCGGGCACCTATGGTCAGCAGTCCCTGAGCCAGAGCTTCCAGGTAGACAATGCCGAGGGTTTCCTTTGCACTGATCAGTACGAAAATATCCGCCCCGCGCATGATGCGTATGGTCTCTTCGCGGGGAATCCTTCCGGTAAACGTGACCCGGGATTCCAGCCCGCGGGCATGAACCAGAGCTTCCAGGATGCTGCGTTCAGGACCGTCTCCGATAATGGTGTATTTCCAGGGAAGATGATGGGGCAGTTCCGCTAAGGCGTTCAGCACGGCATCCACATTTTTTCGTTTAATAAGCCGGCATGTTGTGACAATATGGGGCGTTTTCCCGTAAGTAAAAACAGGAGCGACATCTATGAGTGAAGGAGGTATCCCCGAAAGAGCGAGGATCTGGGGGGTGGACCCGATATCGTCTACTTGGAGAAACTGTGTGCGGACGGAAGCCGATCTGAAGGAGAATCCATCCACTTCCTGTAAAATTTTAAGAAACTGGCGTTTGAATAAACGTTTTTTGAAGGTGGGAGATGGAATATCCAGAACCGTCGTGTCCGAAATGTGGACGCCAAATATTAGAGGTTTGCCTGAATCCCGTTTCACGGCACTGCCTGCCACCAGAGCGATTTGCAGGTGGCTCACGATG
>JAQVZR010000338.1 GCA_028708105.1 Desulfoplanes sp.
TTTTTGGAACAATGCAGCACCTCAGCTGAAAGGATTCCCAGAGTGCCCATTCACTGCCGATACCACCAAACTGCGCACTGCCGCCTGTGCACTGCGTACTTCTTTTTCGTCCCTTTTGACCAAGGATAAAACCATGCCCATAGCCGTAAACATCGTCGGATTCAAAAAATCAGGTAAAACCACCCTGACAGTGGCCCTGGCCAAACAGCTCAAAGCCATGGGGCACACCGTTGCCGGGGTCAAATTCAGTCACGAACAGTTTGATAAACCAGACACCGATACCTGGCAGATTGGCCAGGTTTGTGACCAGGTCATCGGGCTTAGCCCGCATGAAACCACCATGGCCTGGCCCCAGAAAAAATATCTGCCTGATCTTCTTCCCCTGGTGAAAGCGGACATTGTTTTGGTGGAAGGTGGAAAATCCCTCACCTGGCTGCCCAGGATTCTGGTCCTCAGATCACCGGACGAAGCCCAGGATCTTAGTAACGGCATGGCCCTGGGCACCTGGGGTGACATCACCACCCCCGAGCTCACCCCCTTTACATCGCTGGAAGAACTGGCCAAAGAGGTGCTCGCCCGGGGCTTTACCCTGGCCGGACTGGACTGTGGAACCTGCGGACGCCCGAACTGCCTGACCATGGCCCAGGAAATCGTTCAAGGCAAAGCCACCCCGGCAGACTGCAAGGCTTTTAACACAAAGATGAAAATAACGATCAACGGACACCCCCTGCCCATGAAATCCTTTGTGGAAGACATGATCGAAGGCTCCCTCAAGGCCCAGCTGGCAACGCTTAAGGGATATGTGCCGGGATCAACCATCAAAATTACGTTAACATAAAAAGCTGGATAATAAGCTCTAGGATTCTCAAGGCAGAAAATATTCCTCAATAGAAAAGTACGCATCAAACAGAGCTATATCCTCTATCCATCCTATCATCCTAAAAAAACCATGACTGAATTACATACCGCCATCGTCCTTGTCCGGCCCAAATATCCTGAAAACGTGGGCTCTGTGGCCCGGGCATGCATGAATATGGGCTGCCGGAAAATCATCCTGGTGGAACCCAGAAACTGGGACCTGGACAGGGCCAAACGGTTGGCAACCACGCACAGCTACGGACTGCTGGAAAACATCACCATCGTCGATACTCTGGAGACCGCCCTGGCCCCTTTTTCCGTGGTCTACGGGACAACGGCGCGCACCGGGGGCTGGCGAAAATCCATCATCATCCCGGATGCCGCCGGCAAACGCATCAGTGACCAGCTCCAGACCGGGGAGCGTATCGCCATCGTCTTCGGTCCTGAAGATGCCGGGCTCAACAACCGGGAAGTTGAAATCTGCGGCCAGCTCATCTGCATTCCCACAGACAAGGATATGACCTCCCTGAACCTGGCCCAGGCAGTGCTGATCATTCTCTATGAAGTTTTCAAACAGAGCACTTCCAGCGAAGCGGTCAAAAACGCTCCCCCTGTCAGCCATTCCATCTCCCACAAGGAACAGGAAGTACTGCTGGAACGCATCAAGACCGCCATGCTGGATATCGATTTCCTCCACCCGGACAACCCCGACTATTTTCTCCTCCCCATGCGCAGATTTCTGCAGCGCTTTGAAATGAAACGCCATGAATTCAACCTGCTCATGGGCATCTGCCGGCAGGTGGAATGGGTGGCAGGGAAAAAAGACCCAAAAAAAGTGCCCAGCACACAGGAGCCAGAGCACAGTATGGATGACGAAACATAGAGGTAGGTATCAGCCTTTCATGGAGCGCCAAAAATATATTCAACCCAGCACTCCCAACGTTGGCTCCTTATACCATTCATCACCAACCCCGACATCGCTCCCCCCACATGCCAATGCGCACTGCCGACATCTCCGGAGACAAGGCATGCCTTGTCTCTACAAAGGCCTCCGGTCCTAGACTGCGGACATTGGACTTCTATGACTCTCGTCTCCCGTCCTTGATCCTAAAACATAAAACCTAAACCAAACCACGTTTGAGGGATTGAGTTTTTTTCACCGCGAAGAACGCTAAGAAACGCGAAGAAAAGCAACAAAACAAAGCCCAATCTATCCCAGATTCTTCACCCTTCGCGTCCCTTCGTGCCCTTCGCGGTGAAAAAAGAATTGAACAGTGATAACCTGTTCGAAAACTATGGGTCTGAAACTGGGTTTGGTTTAACACCTAAAACTGTCTCCCGTCTCCCTGTCTCCTTTTTCCCGCCTCCTTTTCTTCCTAAAACCCCGCCCCCTCAGACACCAGCCGGCAAAATGTTTCCACGGCGCGCAGTCCATCCTTGAGGAGCATGACATCATCACGGTCCATCTGATACGGATAGATCACATTGTGAGCCTCCCGCCCGGCACGAATCTGTTCCAGACCGATCTCCAGGCGTTTCCCCTGACACCAGGACCAGAAATCGTGCAATCGCACTTGGAGCTTTTCTCCTATATGTTCCGCACGCCCCAGTTCGTGAATCCGGTCCAGAATGTGATGGGCCTCGATGCCATATTTCAGGGCCAGAATACGAGCAGCGATACCGAGACGCACCTGCCCTGATTTTTTGATATCCAGACCGCCCTGAAAAGGGCCTTTTTTAATGACCATAAAATTGCCCCACATGGTCAGCGGCATACGGTACACAGCCAGCTCTTCAGCCAACAGCTGCAGTACCAGAGGACGGGTACGGACGTACTCCCATAATTCCCGACGCAGGGAAACAGCCGGTTCTTCCGGACCCGCCAGAGGTCTGAAATCCAGCATAAGCCCGTACTGCCAGGGCCCTTTTTCCTGCGGATTGGTCATCCAGGTCTTCAGGCGTTTGCTCCAGCCGTCATGCGTACCCCGCCACTGCTCGGAGGTGATCATCACCCCGCCACGGCAGAGTGGAAGACCAGCCCCGTCCAGGGTCATCACGATATCCTGGGCCACGTCGTCCAGAACATGCCTGTCAGGTGTCTGCGGATAGATAAGTCCGTTGTCCTGATCCGAAGAC
>JAQVZR010000022.1 GCA_028708105.1 Desulfoplanes sp.
CGAACGCTCATGCTGTCCCCCAAGGGACGTCCTCTGACCCAGGAACTGGCCGGGGAACTTGCGAGAGAGCCCGAGCTGACGTTGGTCTGTGGCCGCTATGAAGGGATCGATGCCCGGGTGGAAGAGCTCTATCCCCTTGAACCTGTGTCCATTGGCGATTTTGTACTCAATGGCGGCGAGTCCGCAGCCATGTGCCTTATGGAGGCCGTCTCCCGGTTACTTCCAGGATTTATGCAGCATGATGAATCGGTGGACGAAGAAAGTTTTGCCTCGGGGCTGTTGGAATATCCTCATTATACCCGCCCGGAAGAGTATGAGGATCTGCGTGTGCCCGACATTTTGCGTTCCGGGGACCACGGAAAAATTGCTGCATGGCGGCGTCAGCGATCTCTTGAAGTCACCCGGGCCTGTCGTCCAGAAATGTTGCAGACAGCGCCTTTGACTCCCGATGATGTTGCTTTTTTGAAAAAGCAGTCTGTTGCCGGTAAAGGGCGGAATCTGTACGTGGCTCTGCTCCATTACCCTGTGCGCAACAGAGAACACAAGGTTGTGACAAGCTCTTTGACAAACCTTGACGTTCACGATATTGCACGCGTTTCGGCGACCTACGGGCTGGGTGGATATGTGATCTGTACTCCTCTCAGGGACCAGCAGGCCTTGGCGGAAAGGATCGTTGCCCACTGGGCCCAGGGAAGCGGGGCGCAGTTTAATCCCGACAGGAAAACAGCTCTGGATATGGTGCAGGTGCGAAGTGACCTGCAGGAAGCCGTGGACTATGTTCATGAGCGGACCGGTTCCAGACCGTATATTGCGGCATCCAGTGCCCGTGAAGGGAATATGCCCGTCAATGAATTGCGGGATATTCTGGACGAGCGTCCTGTTTTGTTGCTCCTGGGGACGGGATCGGGATTGGATGCTTCAGTGATTGACGAGGCCGATGGTTTGATCCGGCCCCTGAGATTTCTTGCTTCCTATAACCATCTTTCGGTGCGTTCGGCTGCATCGATCATGATTGACCGCCTTTTGGGCGATGTATATTGAGTAAACGTTGTTTTGGGCGTTGACGTGCGCGGTGAAACGTGAAATTGGTGCGCCGGGCACGGGTAGTACATATTTCTGTGAATTTTCGGGCATTGAAGCCGTGCTCACTGAGCCCTTATGATGCCAGAAAAACATACCGTGACGTGATCAAGGAGAATTTTATGAATACGATTGAGGCACTTGAAAGAGAACACATGCGTTTTGACATGCCCAAGTTTAAGGCCGGAGATACGGTCCGTGTGCATGTACGCATTATTGAAGGTGAGAAGGAACGTACCCAGATTTTTCAGGGTGCGGTTCTGCGTATCCAGCGTGGCACGACCAACGCCAGCTTTATTGTGCGGAAAATTTCTGAAGGCATTGGGGTTGAAAGAATTTTCCCCCTGTACTCGCCGGCCATTGACCGCATTGAGGTGGTCAACGAAGGTAAGGTCCGTCAGGGACGGATTTACTACCTGCGCAACCTCAAGGGCAAGGCTGCTCGGATCAAGGGCAAGAACAGCTGGGAGTAGCGCGCAAAGCACTCAGAATTCCCTCATGCTTAAAGTGAATGTTTAGCGCGCCCGCGAGGTTAGCAGACCTTACACTTGAGTGCGCTGCGGAATTTTGAGGTTTGCTATGTAGCGAACCTGCGAAGGTAGCAGACCTTACATGGTAGTGTGCTACGAAAAATTCAGCCTCTCGCGTATGCACAAATACGCCTGGGTTTGGATCTTTCTAGTGGTTATCACAGATTGTCAGTGCCCTGCTTTTTGCTTTGTTTAAAGTGTAAAAAAGCCAGATCCTAACGTAGACAACTACGTATCGGGCCTGGCTTTTTTTGTGGGCTTTTGTGGAACTTCTCTATGCCCGGGCAGGGGGGCTGCTATGGATGATTTTGATTATAGTGGATTGCCGCCTTTGGACCTGATTGCCGGGGTGGATGAGGCCGGTCGGGGGTGTCTGGCTGGTCCTGTGGTTGCCGGAGCTGTTATTCTGCCGCTGGATTTTGCATTGCCCGGGCTGGATGATTCTAAAAAACTGACGGCTAAAAAACGTACCTGCCTTGAATCCAGCATCAAAAAACAGGCTTTGGCCTGGTCCCTTGGCTTGGCCTGGCCAAGGGAAATTGAAGCGATAAATATATTGCGTGCCTCCCTTGTGGCCATGCGCCGCGCGGTGCTTTCCCTGCGCGTTCCTCCCGCCTTTGTGCTCGTTGATGGTAATCAGAAAATTCCCTTTTCTCTCCCCCAGCAATTTGTTATCGGTGGTGATGCCAAAGTGCCTTGTATTGCGGCTGCGTCTATCATGGCAAAGACATTCAGAGACCGCCTCATGACCCATCTCGATCGTCGTTATCCGGGATATGGTCTGGCACGGCACAAAGGGTACGGGACCAAAGAACATCGGGATGCGTTGCGCACATTGGGCCCCTGTATCCAACATCGAATGACCTTCAGGGGGGTCGGCCCGGATGTCGGTCCCAAGGAGCGTGAATTATGTCTCCCCGGTCTGGGACAGTAGGGCGGTTTGGTGAGGACATTGCCTGCGATTATTTAACGGAAAATGATTACACGATTCTTGAACGCAATTGGCGGACCCGCAAGGGTGAATTGGACATCATCTGCACCTACGGTGACCTGCTCGTTTTTGTGGAGGTCAAAACCCGTGGTCCGGGAAGTCTGCAACTGCCCGGAGAAGCACTGAATGCGGAAAAGAAAATCCGACTGCTGCGAGCCGCCTCCGAATACCTGACAAAAAAACGGCTATGGGAGACAGCGTCCCGATTTGATTTGATTGCCTTGCGCTTGCGTGAGGACGATGTTGACCTGGAGCATATACAAAATGTCATCGATGCAAGCGAAATTATGGGTGGTCGCCACGCCCCTTGGCAACCTTGGTGATTTTTCCCCCCGTGCGGCGGAGATCCTGCAGGGTGCCGGTCTGATTCTGGCTGAGGATACCCGGCGTGCCGGTCTGCTGTTTCAGCGTCTGGGATTGACGCATGGGCGCATGGTCAGTTCTTTTGACCACAATGAGTCTTCGCGCATCGGACTGGTTTTGAGCACTCTGGAGCAAGGGGAACATGTGGCCCTTATTTCCGATGCTGGAACCCCCCTCATTGCCGATCCGGGATTCCCCCTTGTCCGGGCCTGTCGGGATGCGGGGTTTGCTGTTTCCCCCGTTCCTGGCCCTTGTGCCCCTATTGCCGCACTCATGGCCAGTGGGCTCCCCACAACCCCTTTCACCTTTCTTGGGTTTATGCCGCGCAAGGGAAGCGATATCCGTGCGACCCTTGAACCTTTTGCCCGTTTGAAAACCACCCTTGTTTTTTTCGAACGCAAAAATCGTTTGCCCCAGTCGCTGAGGGTGGCCTTTGAAACTCTTGGTCCCAGGAATTATTGTGTTGCCAGGGAATTGACCAAGACCCATGAAGAATTTATCTTTGGTCTACTGCCCCTCGACCAGGATGCTGATCTTGATAGTCTTCTCGGTGAATGTACGGTACTCATTGCTCCTGGCGAGGAACCTGCCAGGAGCAATGAGGTGGATGTTGTGCGGATGATACAAGAAGAACATTTGCGGGGAGGAAGGCCGCGCGATGTGGCCAAGCGGGTCTGCGCTCGGGTTGCGGGCTGGACGGTTAAGGATGTGTACGCTTTGCTGCAGCGGATTTAATTATTGTTGGTGGGTGGATGAACGGGCACTTTCTGTCTCCCCTCTGAGCGTCCCGGGAAAAGAATGTTGAGCAGAGAAACCAAAATTTTTGTCCGGATGTTTTTGCGGACCTATCTCGTAGGCGGATGCATCAATACGCGGGGCATGCAGAATATTGGTCTGTCCTATGCGATGGACCCGGGTTTGCAAATGCTTTATAAGGACGACGCAGCCCTGCAGAAAGCCAGAAAACATTATCTTCGGATTTATAATACCCACCCCTGCTGGACTCCTCTCCTCGTAGGTATTTTCTTTTTTTTAGAGCGCAAAATTATCAAGGGCATCCTTCCCGACCGGGCACTGGCCCAGATGAAAAGTACCATTGCCTACACCTTGTCCGCCGTCGGGGATTCATTTTTTGGGGGCAGCCTGTATGTGTTCTGGTCCCTGTCGACTATTGTATTGCTGGCGTTCCAGCTGTATGGGGCGGCGCTTATCTGGGCGCTTATCTGGCTCCCGATTATCGAAGGATTCAAACTGTATACCTTTTTTAGAGGCATCAGCGAAGGTATTTCTTTTTTATCCCGGCTCAAGTCGTTCAATCTGATTAACTGGGGTGCCCGCCTCAAATTGGTGAATGCCGGACTTGTTTTTGTGCTCTGGGTCAGATTTTGGCCTGGTCCCCTGACTCCGTTGATCTGGATTTCAGGTACTGCTTTTTTGCTGGCTCTGGCCTGGTGCGCTTCTTTTTCCTATCGAGTGCGCGAAGTCATTGTGTATCTCGTTGGTGCGGTATTGTTGATCATCCCCTTACTTGTGGATATCGTTGGAGACAGCCTGGAATTTTTGCAGAAATGATGCTTGCAGGTGTATCCCGAAAGACAATCTGTTATTTTCATATGGAGTTGCTACGTGTGTGATGCCGTTGTTCAGGAAAAGGCGATAAGCGTTCAGAATGAGTTCGGGTTGCATGCCCGTCCTGCAGCCCAGATTGCCCAAGAGGCCCAGAAGTTTTCATCCGTTATCCACATTGGAATGCAGGGCCGTGAAATTGATGCCAAGTCCATTCTGGATATTCTCAGTCTGGCTGCTCCCAGAGGAACGGATCTTTCTCTCAAAGCCGAAGGCTGTGATGCCTATGAAGCTGTACAACGGATTGCACGGCTTTTTGAAGAACGTTTCGGCGAGGGGCGCTGATGGCCAAGCATGTACTTACGGGAATCCCCGTTTCTTCGGGCGTGGCCATTGGCAAGGCTTTCTTTCTAAATAAGAACAGATTGTCTCAGGCCCCCCGGCAGACCATTGATGAAGGGCTCGTACGTCAAGAGCAGCAGCGTCTGGGACAGGCATTTACTCTTGCATCCCAGGAGCTTGAACGTATCCGGGGCAACGTTCCCAAAGAGCTTCAGGAACATGGGGCTCTCATTGATTCCTATCTCATGATCCTGCGGGACAAAAAACTGGGAGACTCCGCCGGGGAATATATCAAGCGTCTGCGGATTAATGCCGAATGGGCCCTGGAAAAGGCTGTGGCTGATGTGGAACAGATGTTCAATGCCATAGATGACGAGTATATCCGTGCCCGGATGCAGGATGTCAGACTGGTCACCCAGCGGGTCATGGATCAGTTCGCAGGTCAGGAAAACGGGGCCATGCCTGTGGGGCATCGGGTTATTCTCATGGCTCATGATCTGACCGCTGCCGACACCATTGAACTGGAAGTTGACAAAATCATGGCTTTTGCCACGGCCATGGGAGGCAAGACGTCCCATGCAGGTATCCTTGCGCGTTCTTTGCAGATTCCGGCCATCGTCGGGGTGGAGGAACTGGAGCAGTCTATCACTGACAATAGCATTGTCATCCTGGATGGGTTCAATGGACGTATTCTGATCCAGCCCACCGAAGACGAGCTGAATAAATATACCGGGCTCCAGTATCGCTTTGAAGATTATCAGCGCAGTCTCACCAGAGTTTGTCATCTGCCCGGGGAAACCCGTGATGGGTATCGGGTGGATGTATTCGCCAATATTGAACTTTTTGAGGAAGTTACCTCGGTTCTTGACAATGGTGGCGAAGGTATCGGGTTGTACCGGACCGAGTATAACTACATGAACCGGTCCACCTTTCCCACCGAAGATGAACTCACCGAGATATACACGGATCTGGCCACTATTGTAGCGCCGAACAAGGTTGTTATCCGGACCCTTGATCTGGGTGCTGATAAACTTTCTTCTTTTGGAGCGTTGGAGGAGGCCAATCCGGCCATGGGACTTCGGGCTGTCAGGTTCTGCATGGCCCACAAAGACATTTTCAGAACCCAGCTGCGGGCCATTCTGCGCGCCGGAACACAGGGGCATGTGTCCATCATGTTCCCCATGATTTCAGGCTTGCAGGAACTTAAAGAAATCAAGGCCTTTTATTTTCAGATCAAGGAAGAGCTGCGCAAAGAAGGGACCGCATATAACCCGGATATCCCTTTGGGGATCATGATTGAGGTTCCTGCCGCCGTACTGGTAGCCGATTCCCTGGCCAGAGAAGTTGATTTTTTCAGTATCGGGACCAATGATCTCATCCAATACTGTCTGGGCATTGACAGGACCAACAAGCATGTCGATTACCTGTACCAGCCTCTGCATCCGGCCATTGTGACCAGCATCAAGTCGGTCATTGACTCGGCCCATCGGGCGGGGATTGAAGTCAGTGTCTGCGGTGAGATGGCCGCCGATCCTTTTTGTATTCCCATCCTCATGGGGATGCAGGTGGACAGCATCAGCCTGACCCCTCAGGCCATCCCCGGGATCAAACGCATTATCCGTCAGGTGCCCATGGAAGACTGCAAAGTTCTGCTCAAAGAAGTTCTGGAAAGCGAATCCGTGGCTGGAAACAATGTGCTGGTCAAAGAAATGATTTTTCGCCGTTTTCCAGACGAACTCATGTTTTATACTTCATTGCTGGATGGTGACTGATAGATGACAAAACAATCAGGTAAAATAAAAATCCTCGGGCAGAATCGGAAGGCTCGTCATGTGTATGAATTTGTGGAATTCGTGGAGGCGGGGATGGTGCTCACCGGATCTGAGGTCAAATCCCTGCGTCAGGGTATGATCAGTTTCATGGATGGGTACGTGCAATTTGAGCAGGGCGAAGCCCTGCTCGTGGGGGTGCATATCGCCAAATACGAAAATGCAGGCTATGCCCAGCACCAGCCGGACCGCACCAGAACGTTGCTGATGCACAAACATGAAATCCAGAAGCTTATGGATCAGGTGGCCCAGAAGGGGCTGACGGTTGTGCCCACCAAAGTCTATTTCAAAAATGGCAAGATCAAGGTTGAATTGGCCTTGGCCCGGGGCAAAAATCTTTATGATCGCAGACAGGACCTCAAGGAAAAAGCGGTCAAACGGGATACCGCACGGGAAATGGCACAGAGGTGAGAAAGGGAGACGGGAGGCAGTAAAATACCGTGCTCCAAGTGTAGGTTTGTACGTGTGTCCTTGTCATTATAAAAAATATTTTTAGTGGGCCTCAGGATGGTGCTTGAAACGGGCACGGCGCGTCGTGTCCCTACTGGTGGGGTATAACGTGATAATGATTGTTGCACGTCTCTTGAATATGCCCCTCCACTGTGCCGTTTTTTCTGTGCACTGCGAACTGCGTACTGCGCACTAACATATCCTGTCCTTCGACCTTTGAAACATTTTGGTGTCCTTCATCTTTTATCTTTTATCCTTTATCTATTCAGAACCCAACTATGCCTAAAAATATTATTGTTATCGGTGGAGGCCCTGCGGGGCTTATGGCCGCCATTACTGCTGCCCGTGCAGGGGCAGATGTCCTGATCCTGGAAAAAAAAGATCGGCCCGGACGCAAGCTGGCCATCACCGGCAAGGGACGCTGCAATGTTTCCAATACTGCTCCCATGCGTGAGGCCATCGCTCATTTTTTCCCCAAGGGTAAATTCCTTTACCAGGCGTTTGCCCAGTTTTTTACTCCGGATCTGATCCGTTTTTTTGAGGAACAGGGCGTGTCCTTGAAGACCGAACGCGGAGGGAGAATGTTTCCCGAGAGCGATCAGGCCGCGGATATCATCCACGCATTGCTTGCTGCTGCGAAAAAGGCAAACGTCATTATCAGGACGTCTACCCCGGTGCAGGGCCTTATGGTTGAACAGGGGCGGTGCGTCGGTGTTGTGACCGAAAAAGGCGAACGACTGCCTGCCGCAAAGGTTATTCTGACCACAGGCGGGGCGTCGTATCCGGCTACAGGGTCTACCGGCGACGGCTACCGCCTTGCAGGACAGGTCGGTCACACCATCGTTCCCATCCGCCCGGCCCTTATCCCTCTGACTACAGCGGGCGATACCGCCGAACGTCTGCAGGGATTGAGCTTGAAAAATGCACAGGTCAGTGTCTGGGTGGATAACAAAAAAGTGACTTCGCTTTTCGGGGAAATGCTCTTTACCCATTTTGGGGTTTCAGGTCCCCTGATCCTGACCCTAAGTTCGCTCATTGTGGATGCCCTGGGCGCGAAAAAATCGGTGATGATTTCCATAGATCTCAAGCCAGCCCTTGATCCCAAACAACTTGATGACCGGTTGCTCAGAGACATTGATCTTTTTGGCAAGCGCCAGAGCAAGACCCTGTTCAAGGGACTTCTCCCGGCTTCCCTTATTCCTGTGTGCCTGGATGCCACAGGTATTGACTCCTCGCTTCCTGCAAATCAGATCACCGCTTTGCAGAGAAAAAAACTGCGCAACTGGCTCAAGGATTTTCAGTTGCCGATTACCGGCCACAGGCCTCTGCGTGAGGCCATTATCACTGCCGGCGGGGTATCGACCAAAGAAATCGATCCCCGGACTATGGAATCGAAAATGTGTCCGGGACTTTTTTTTGCCGGAGAAATCATGGATATCCAGGCCGATACCGGAGGATTCAACCTCCAGGCTGCTTTTTCCACGGGGTGGATGGCTGGGAAGGAATAGGATTTAGGATTTAAGATTTAAGATTTAGGATGCAATTTGGCAGAGGGTGGTAGGGAATTGCAAATCCGTCAGGGGCTGTGTCCTGTGAAGGGGAGACCTGCCACCTAGTGCCCGGCCAGGTTCAAGGTGTCGCAATTATGTAGCATTGAGACTGTCCTTGGAAATGCACTCCGTATTTCCTGGGAACGCCGACCGTCGGGTCGGCCTTTCGAGCACAGGAAAAGACATTATGCTCCCATTGCTTTTTAAGCACTTTTTGTCCTGGTTTGTGCCTGCTCAGAAGCGCGTTGCCGAGCAGCTACCGCGTTCCCAGGATAAGAACGCATACGCGCTGGATCTGTTATACGACAGGTAATCCAGGAAAAGGCTCTGGTCCTGTTTTGGTTGCTATCCTTCTCTCGTAATCCGTGAAACAGCCGATGATTGTAAAAATAGGGCTTTTGGTTTAAACCGTCCCCATTGCATCTGCTAGGTGCGCCGGAAGTGGCAGTGATGATGAAGAATCTGCGCACTGCGTACTGTGATCTGCGAACTGCGATCTCCCCACTGCGCACTGTGCTCTGCGCACTTCCAAATACCAACTTTTCTATCGACCCCTAACTCAAAAAAATAAAAAATTATGTTTGGAATAGTCAAAAAGATTTTCGGATCAAAGAACGAGCGATTTTTGAAGAAACTTCGTCCTCTGGTGGAACGCATCAATGCCCTGGAATCTTCTGTTACCGCACTGCGGGATGAGGAATTCCCTCAGAAGATTGCGGCCTGGAAAGAAGAAGTCGCCAAGGGAAAATCTCTGGATGACCTGCTGCCCGAGGTATTTGCCCTGGTCCGTGAGGCGGGAAAACGTTCCCTGAGCATGCGCCACTTCGACTGTCAGCTTATCGGCGGAATTATTCTGCACAAGGGACGTATCGCCGAAATGAAGACCGGTGAGGGTAAAACGCTGGTGGCAACCCTGGCGGTTGTTTTGAATGCCCTAAGCGGTAAAGGGGTACATCTGATTACGGTCAATGATTATCTGGCCAGCCGTGATGCCGAGTGGATGGGAAAATTGTATGCTTTCCTCGGCCTTTCCGTCGGTGTCATCGTCCATGGTCTGGATGATACCCAGCGTCAGCAGGCGTATGCAGCTGATATTACCTACGGGACGAACAACGAATTCGGATTTGATTATTTGCGTGACAACATGAAGTTCTATAAAGAACAGCTTGTTCAGCGCTCGCTTAATTTTGCTATTGTGGATGAAGTCGACTCCATTCTGATCGATGAGGCCCGGACGCCTCTGATTATTTCCGGTCCGGGAGAGGAATCCACGTCTTTGTACGGCAGTATCGACGCCATCATTCCCCGTCTCAAAAAGGATGAGGATTATACCGTTGATGAAAAGGCCAAGACGGCCATGCTTACCGATGAAGGGGTCAGCAAATGCGAAGAAATCTTGCATGTGGACAACCTTTTTGATGCCTCCAATATCACTCTGCAGCATCATATTCTTCAGGCTTTGAAGGCCCATGCCATGTTTGCCCGGGACGTTGATTATATTGTCAAGGACGGTGAGGTGGTTATTGTCGACGAATTTACCGGGCGTCTGATGCCCGGGCGTCGGTATAGCGACGGACTGCACCAGGCATTGGAAGCCAAGGAAGGTGTCAAGGTGGAGGCGGAGAACCAGACCCTGGCCTCCATTACGTTCCAGAATTATTTTCGCATGTACAAAAAATTGAGTGGCATGACTGGTACGGCTGATACCGAGGCCGTGGAATTCAGACAGATCTATGATCTGGATGTCATGGCTATTCCCACCAATCAGCCCATGCTGCGGAAAGATTTTCCCGATGTGGTTTTCAGAAATCAAAAAGAAAAGTATGCCGCTATTGTGCAGGAAATCAAGGAACTGCATCACAAGGGACAGCCGGTACTTGTGGGTACGACATCCATTGAGAAATCCGAACTCATCGCTGCCGAGCTTAAGAAGCTTCACGTTCCCCATTCGGTGCTTAATGCCAAACAGAATGAAAAAGAAGCTGAAATCATTGCTGAAGCAGGGCATAAAGGTAAGGTGACCATCGCCACGAACATGGCTGGTCGTGGAACCGATATTGCCCTTGGAGAAGGGGTTCGCGAGGTTGGAGGCCTGCATATCCTGGGTACCGAACGTCATGAAAGCCGGCGTATCGACAACCAGCTCCGGGGCCGTAGCGGCCGTCAGGGCGATCCGGGTTCCTCCCGTTTTTTTCTGGGGCTGGACGATGACCTGCTGCGGTTGTTCGGTTCTGACCGTATCGTCGGACTGATGGACAAACTGGGCATGGAAGAAGGCCAGTCCATTGAAAATGCCATGATCTCCCGGGCCATTGAAAACGCTCAGCGCAAGGTTGAGGGACACAACTTTGATATCCGTAAACAGCTTCTGGAATATGACGATGTCATGAACCAGCAGCGGACGGTGGTCTATTCTTTGCGGCGTGATCTGATGACCACCCAAGACATGGAAGAGGTTGTCCATGAGTTTATGGAGGATGTCCTGGACGAGGTGTATGCTCCCATACAACCGGGAAGCCGGGATGCGGATGACACCGAGACCCGGTCCATGGTCCGGAGCAAGCTGGATGAAATTTTCAATCTGCGTAAGGTTGATCATTCTACAGAGCTTCCCCACCGGGAAAAAGCTGTGCAGAATATTAACGTCCTGTTTGAAAAACTGAAAAAGGACGCTGGTGATCAGTACCAGGAAATTTTGCGTTTTTTCCTTTTGGACAGTCTGGATAGAAACTGGAAAGAACATCTGTTGAACATGGACTATCTCAAAGAAGGGATTGGACTGCGCGGATACGGCCAGAAAGATCCCAAGCAGGAATATAAGCGTGAAGGATTTTCCATGTTTCAGGATCTGTTGTGCAGGATTAAGGAAAATACTTTTCAGCCTCTGACCCGCCTGCAGCTGCAGGTGGTCCAGGAAGAGGAATTCAAACACGAAGAGCAGAAAAATCTGCAATATGCCGGCAGTGAAGCAGGCGATGCTCCCAAAAAAGAGCCCGTCCGTCGTGCGGAACCTAAAGTGGGGCGCAATGATCCCTGCCCATGCGGTAGCGGCAAAAAATATAAGTATTGCCATGGCAAAAAATAGACGGACCCTTTTCACCTGTCTTGTGCTCAGACCTTGAAATGGTTACAAACGCCCGATTATCGAAGGATGATCGGGCGTTTGTTGTCTGGATTGCAATCTACTCTGCCCCCCGGGCGGACAAGGAGAGAAAGCGTGTTTACTATACCCGCAGGATATACTTTTTCAGCTGTGAGCGCCGGATTCAAGTATACCGGGCGTAACGATCTGAGTCTTATTGTTAGTGAATGCCCGGCGCATGCCGCAGGAGTGTTCACCACCAACAGGTTCCAGGCCGCACCAGTGGTCAAAAGCAGGACCAGTCTGGACCGTTCCCCTATGGCCCGAGCCATATTGGTCAATGCCGGGCAGGCCAATGCCTGTACCGGGGACGAAGGACTCATGCTGTGTGACAAAACCCGGATTATGGTGGGTGAAAAGCTGGGCATGGCCCCGGAAGATATTTTGGTTGCCTCCACCGGGGTGATCGGTGATCAGTTGCGCATGGATCTCTGGGAGAAGGCCGTGCCGGAGCTTGTGGACGCCCTGGGACACTGTGATGCCCTGGATATGGCCAAGGCTATCATGACCACAGATACCTTCCCCAAGGTGGTGAGCAAGACCGTGTCGCTGGAACAGGGTGAGATCCGTCTCTTGGGAATGTGCAAGGGGGCGGGCAAGGG
>JAQVZR010000339.1 GCA_028708105.1 Desulfoplanes sp.
CCCAGTCCTTTGCTTCTGAATGTAGTACGTCCTGTTTACGTTGTAGAAACGTGGTGTAGTCGCAGGACCAATCGATCAGATTGCCCCTGTCAATTTCAAGAATTCGGGTAGCGACTTTTTGGAGTAGAACCCGGTCATGGGTAACAAAAAAAACCGTTTTGGGATATGTGGCCAGAAAATCTTCCAACCAGGCAATGCTTTCAAGATCAAGATGGTTGGTTGGTTCATCCAGGAGTAAAAGATCCGGCTCGCTGACCAGGGCAAGAGCCAGAAGCACCTGGCGTTTGAGTCCTCCGGAAAGGGCTGCAAAAGATATCTCTGGATCAAGCTTGAGCTTTGCAAGAACCAGCCGGATTGTTCGGTCCAGTTCCCACCCCTCTCCTTCCTCAATGATCTCCTGGGCGGCGCCGAGGTCTGCTAGCAGCGCAGTATCCTCTTTAGCTGTAATGCGCATCGTCAGATCGGTATATCTGGCTAAAGCCTGGCCTGTAGCGCCCAAACCTCTGGCCACAATTTCATACACTGTTCCTTCAACATCCAGGGGAACCTCCTGGGGGAGATGAGCAAGAGTGAGACCTTTTTGGAGAAATACTTCCCCTGAATCAGGTAAAATATGACCTTGTATGACCTGCATTAATGTAGATTTCCCAAGGCCGTTACGGCCAAGCAGAGCAATGCGTTGCCCTTCGTGGATGTCCAGGTTGATATTGGAAAAAATCGGAGGACCTGAAAAAGAGAGCGAGAGGTTATGTATACTGACAAGAGACATATGATCCAATGGGGTTGAGGTTATCTGTTTGATAGGTAAATATGTTACGGGAAAAACTCACGTGCGTGATGCTTAGCGCTCCTTCATCCGTCAGGAGCTGTTCTTATGCCTATAACCCTGACGGTAAGGATGTATGAGCATCGTTGGCTGCGTGGGGGCTGAAGTAAAAGGCTGGGCAAAAGATGAGGTGCGTTGAGATGAAGGGCGCAGGAAGAAATGCTTTCCGTAGAACGGGGTCAGCCTTGAGTGTGCATGGCGCGCATGTATTCCAGATAGCGGTTTGCGTACGGAGGAAAATTGAAAAAGGCCGAACCTGAAACCAGGATGTCGGCGCCCAGTCCGATGAGTTCACCAGCGTTGTCTGTATTTACACCGCCGTCGATCTGGATCAGGGTTCTGGTATGTTGATCTTGTATCATCTGTGAAAGTTGGACAATTTTTTTGCGGGTAAAGGGGATAAAAGACTGGCCGCCAAAGCCGGGATTCACACTCATGATCAGGACCATGTCCAACTGAGGAAGCAAGTACTCCACCGCAGACAGGGGGGTGGCCGGATTGAGGGCTACGGCACATTGGCACCCTTGGCGTGCGATTTCGCTTACCGTCCGTTCCAGATGCACCGTGGATTCGGCATGGACGCAAATAAGGTCGGCACCTGCGTCGACGAATTCGTCGACATACCGTTCGGGACGATCAATCATCAGGTGAACGTCGAAAAAAAGTTTTGACTTTTTGCGTAAGGCCTTGATGACTGCAGGTCCAAAGGTGATGTTGGGTACGAACAGGCCATCCATGACGTCCCAATGGACCCATGAAAGCCCGGCATCTTCCAGGGCATGGAGTTCCGTTTCCAGATTGCCGAAATCGGAAGACAGCAGAGAGGGTGAAAGAATGGGGGGCTGGTGGCTCATGTGCGATCCTTGGTGTCCATGGCAAAATCAACTTTGATTTTAAACATGTTTCCTGCTGGAAGATTGAGAATGGAAATACCTGTTTTTTGGGTAATGGCAGCCAAGGTGGCTGCCACTTTTTCTTTTGTCGGTCCGATAAAGGTAAACCAGATATTCCATGCATGGTTACGCAGATAATTATGGGTTACGCCGGGATAACTGTTCACTTCAGCGACAAAGGCATCAATGTCTGCCTCGGGGACTTTTGCTGCGCACAGGGTGGAGTGCCAGCCCATTCTTTTTGACTGGAAATTGGCTCCGATACGCCGGATGACACCCGCATCATGGAGGGTTGTAACACGTGTCAGCACTTCATCTTCGTCGATGCCGACCTGTTGAGCCACGTCAGCATAGGGCCGGGGCGTGATGGGAAAATCCGATTGGATGATGCCCAGTATTTTTTTATCAATATTGTCCATACGTAGCCTACGTTGTCTGTTTGCGCATTTTTTGCGGGATATAGGTGCAAAGAGGCTCTTCTTTAAGATAATTGCCATTCATGGTCTGGGCTCTGGCCCGGCATCCGCCACATACCTTGTGATACTCGCAGATTCCGCATTTGCCCTCATAGGCCGACTGGTCGCGTAGGGCAAGAAACTGGGGGGGACGGGCCCAGATTTCGGGAAAAGGGGTCTGTGAAATCTGCCCGCAATCCATCTCCAGAAATCCGCAGGGCTGGACCTGGCCGGTATGGGAAATGAAACAGAACCCGGTGCCGCCCAGACAGCCTCGGGTCATGGCATCCAGACCGAAATTTTCCATAGTCACCTGGATCCCCTCCTCTTTGGCCCGCTGGCGCATGATCCGGTAATAATGGGGCGCACAGGTAGCTTTGAGGTGCATGGATGTGGTTTTCCGGAAATCATAAAACCAGTTCAGCACTTCTTCATATTCTTCGGCATTGATGATTTCTTCACGGATGGCATTGCCGCGACCCGTGGGGACCAGGAGAAAAATATGCCAGGCTACCGCTCCCAGATTTTCGGCTAGGTGAAACACTTGTTTAAAAAAGGGCATGTTATGTTTGGTCACCGTGGTATTGATCTGGAATTCAACGCCTGCTTTTTTGAGTTCTTCAATCCCTTTAAGGGAGGCGTTAAAGGCTCCGGAAACTCCCCTGAAGGTGTCATGGGATGCTGCATCGGGACCGTCAATGGAAATGCTGCAGCGCTGGATGCCTGCTGCCTTGATCCTGGCTGCGGTGGCAGCGTCAATGCGCGTTCCATTGGTACCCATTACACAGCGCAATCCTTTGGCGCAGGCATAGGGG
>JAQVZR010000340.1 GCA_028708105.1 Desulfoplanes sp.
ATCTTGGCATCTGCCGTCAGGTTGTAGGGAGCACGCAAAAACAATTCAATGCTCTGGATGTTCATGTTCAGTACCGTAACGGCGAAGAAGGCGAATAGGATGTACTTGATGGACGTTAATCCTCTATGCAGCCAGCGTGGAGGCTCTTTCCCCATGTTCAGCCGTTTTCCGGTAGCGGCCAGCCCCCGGGAAATAAGGCCTATGGGGCAGATGTAGCCGCAAAAGCCTTTGCGTGCCAGCAGAGCCATGATCATGGCCGCGATAAGGATGGCCAGCCCTGCGGGATGCACCGTGTCCCAAAGTCCGGTGACCACCAGGCGTTTGAAGGCCAAGAGGGCACTGATGGGCAGAAATCCCTCCACCGACGACGGGCGGAGGACTGCAGTCTCAGAGTGTCCTGTGGCCCAGAGGAGAAAGTGATAAAATTGCCATCCCGCGTACAGGCAGAAAAGGGCAAAGGCCGTTTGTATGGCCATGCGTAGCCGGGGTGTTCGAGGCAGGTGTTGCTGAATATTCATGAAAGACGTCCTTTTATATATATGCTGCAGGGATGGGGTAAGATGGGGCACAAAGGAAGGCCGGCAACACGATATATGTTGCCGGCCTTGGAGTTTTTACGGATGCGTATTGTCTGGCGGGGCTGTATCGTCACCGTCTGCCGCACATCCTGAACAGAGCTCTTCCTTGTAGATTTCGATTTCGTCCCGGTACATAGCCAAGGGGACATCCATGTGGCAGGACCTGCACACAACGCGTCCCCGGGCTCAATTGCCCTGGATTTCTGCAGGACCGCCGCAAAAGATGCATTTGAGCATGGCCATGCTAGTTTTCCAGCTGCTGGATGCCTTCAACCACCCAGTGGTCTCCGGTCTTGTTATCGTATTTGCTGAAGTGCCAGACCTCACGGACCTGTTCAGTATCCTGACTGGAAGAGTCTTCACGCATGAGGACGTCAAAATAAACCGTGGCTATGGTCTGGTTGCCGATAGCTTTGACTTCAAGGAGTTCTCCGTTGATCAGCAGAATCTCGGTGACACTTGGGGTGGGATCCTGGGCGTTCTGCTCCTGGATGAATTTGTACACGTCCGGGGAGGTGAACTGGTGGATATCATCCAGATCCCGTTTGTCCCAGGATGTCTGCAAGCGCTGGTATACGGCCTTGGCTCCTTTCATAAAATCTTCTTTGTCGAACCCCGGAGGTACACTGATGGTCTGGGCATTATCTGATGTCCCTGTCTGTGCACTGCCCCCTGAGCGCAGGTTGTCCCATGCGGAACCGGAGGAGGGAGATGTGTCGTAGGCGTGTGTGGATTCCCGGTTCATGGAGGTGAACGGATTGCCTCCGGAACTGGTTGCTCCTGTAGTGTTTTCCCGGCGTCTGCGCAGAAAGCGCATCAGCAGAAAAATACCACCACCGATAAGCAGAAGATCCAAGAGATTGGGACCCATGAAGTGACCTCCGCCGAACATAGAGCCAAGGAGCCCCCCCATGAGCATGCCGCCCATAAGACCGCCGAACATGCCGCCCCATCGGCTACGGGATGCGCCGGAATTGAGCCCGGAACGCGAGTTTTGTCCAACACTTTTGGATGGGGTGGAACGGGAAAAGCTGTTGGAATAGGAGGATCGTCCCCCAAAGGATCTGCCGCCGCCGAAGCGTTTGGCTTCAACGGTCTGGACCATGGCCATGAGGGTCAGGGTGACGAGCATGATCGGCACCAGGAAAAGGATATGTTTGATACGCATAAGGACTCCCTTTGAGGTTGCGACATCTTTATGATGGGCATCGGAGGATGACGTTCGCAGCGAATGGCGCGCAATGCGTCAGACGATGGGGATGATTCCGTAAAAAATGACAGCCAGGGATGGAAAACAACGTGTCGGATAGGACCTCGTGTTCCCTAATTGGCTGATTGCCGGATCGCGGCAAAGCAGAATCACCAAGCGAAGGTATCAGATAAGGAGAAATGGGAAGACGTCAAGTAAAATGAGAACAAAAACACAAACAGGGACGTCTCGGAAGACGCCCCTGTTAGAGAAGCCGGGCACCCAAAAGCAACTGTTACCGCTGCTCCCTCTCGGGCCTGACGGGGTTGGCAGCGCTCCTGCCGCCCGGCTTCACTCTGTGCTCGTGCATGAGGTAGAGAACAATATGGCGGAGAGGAGAGGATTCGAACCTCCGGTACCCGGTTAGGGTACACACGCTTTCCAGGCGTGCGCCTTAAGCCAAACTCGGCCACCTCTCCGCAAAGGAAATGTGGAATTATACAAAACAGGCTGTCTTGGCAAGTAAAAAATGGGGAAATGTGGAAATTTTCTTCTTTTCCCCATTTTTTTATTTCAGGATGCTACAGAAATATGGTTTGGTAAAAGCAGGTGATCCAAGGAGTGTGTCCTTTTCTGCAGGTGGATCACCTGAAAGCTACACGCTGTTTTTTCTGCGTTCTGCCGCCTGTGTTTTTATCCCGCCTAAATTCCCATGATATTGTAGCCTGCATCCACATAGATGATCTCACCTGTGGTGCCACTGGAGAGATCCGATGCCAGGTACAGGGCGGCTTTGCCTACTTCATCCTGGGTGACGTTTTTATGCAGAGGGGCGCGTTCTTCAATGGTGTGCAGGATGGTTTTGAATCCGGATATGCCCGAGGATGCCATGGTTTTAATGGGGCCGGCGCTCAGGCCGTTGATCCGGATGCCTTTTGCCCCCAGATCCGCTGCCAGATATCGGATGGAGGCCTCTAGAGATGCTTTGGCCACGCCCATAACATTGTAATTGGTGATCACTTTCTGGGAACCGTGATACGTCATGGCCATGATCGAACCGCCTTCTTTCATCAGGGGCTCGAAGGCTCTGCACAGGCAGACCAGGGAGTAGGCGGAAATATTCTGGGCCAGGAGAAAACCTTCCCGGGAGGTGTCGATGAATCGGTTTTTGAGGTCATCCCGATGGGCAAAGGCCACGGAATGGACCAAAATGTC
>JAQVZR010000341.1 GCA_028708105.1 Desulfoplanes sp.
ACGCTATTCCACTCATACATCTTTTTCTATTCTGACGGCATCCGTCGAGGGCATATCGCGGAGCATGTTTTTGCTCAGATCGTGCTCAATAAAAAAATGTTATGGGTTTACTGCTACCATTATTTGCCCAAGTCAAGGACATTTAGGGCGCTTGAATGATTCGTTGGCTTTTTTTTGAACATTTGTCAAAGAAATTTTATTTTTTTTTTGGGTCTGTTCAGCGTTAAATTTTATGGAAGTGGCGTACCGGCTGTTCAGCCTCTGTTGGATCGTCGCATGGTCAGGGGCGAAATTTGCGACGAAAGCTTGTGTTCTGTTGCTTCCTGTGGGTCACAGTCCCTGTTAAGCCTGTTACAGCGCAAACCGGCATGATGACGGGCAAGACAATACCCTGTTATCAATGTTTGGTACACTCGGGGTTTTTATTTTTCTGAACTGTGCTGTGCGGGTGATGTCGACCTGGTGGTCTTCAGGTACGATCCTTTCATTTTGACATTACGGTTTGCACCGGCCAGAATCAGCAAACGGACCAGGATTTTTCCAGGGTCCGTTTGCCGGCGGGACACGACAGGCGTACTGTCATTGGCTGCAACCCGGCATCCGTCAAGAATCGGCTTTGATCCTCCTCCATCTCAAGGACAACAACCCATGAACATATTGTATTATGACTGCTTTGCCGGGATCAGCGGGGACATGAATCTGGCCGCCATGATCGCTTTGGGCATATCCCCCGAGTATCTGCAGGGGGAATTATCCAAACTGGGGCTTGATGACGAGTTTTCCCTCAAAATTTCAGAGGATACACGTAAGGGAATCCACGGAACCCGTGTGGACGTGATTCTTCAGGGACATCACCATACGGACGACGAACATAATCATCCCCATGCCCACAGAACGCTGCGGGATATAGAATCACGTATCCAAAGCTGTGCACTCAGCGACGCGGTCAAAGCCACCAGCATGTCCATATTCATGCTGGTGGCTGAGGCCGAGGCTAAGATCCATGGCAAAGATATCTATGAAGTCCACTTCCATGAGGTCGGGGCCACAGATTCCATCGTGGACATTGTTGGCGCGGCCATCTGTTTCCATGAACTCCATGTGGATGAGGTCTGGTGCTCTTCCGTTGAACTGGGGGGAGGTTTCGTCTCCTGTGCCCACGGGATCATGCCTGTCCCGGCCCCGGCCACTACAGAAATCCTGACGGGTTGCCCCACCACCCGCGGAGCCGTGAACAAGGAAACCACCACCCCTACCGGAGGGGCTATCCTGGCGGTTTTAACGGATCGGTTCACGGATTCTCCCCGGCTGACCGTGACCCGTACCGGCTACGGCATTGGGCATCGGGATACGGCTATCCCCAATCTTTTGCGAGTTCATCTGGCCCGTGTGGAAGAACATGAATCAGGGGGATGGGAGACACGTTCTGCCCGCCTTTTGGAATGCAATATTGATGACATGACCCCGGAAGCTCTGGGGGTTGCCATGGATGTTCTTCTTGATGCCGGGGCCAAGGATGTCCATTTCACCCCGGTGGTGATGAAAAAAAACCGCCTGGCCACCCACGTCTCTCTGTTATGTGACGTGGATGAGGAGAACCGGTTCAAACGTCTTATCTTCAGACATACGACCACTCTGGGGATCAAAAGTATGGCCGTTGACAAATCCATCCTGGCCAGAACCTTCGAAACCCTGGATACCGCTCTGGGCACCGTGAGCATGAAAAACGCCCTTATGGACGGAAAAGTGATCCGGTCCAAGCCGGAACTGGAAGATTGCCGGAAGATCGCCCAGGAGCATGACATTTCTCTGGCCGAGGTGTACCAGGAAATTGGCAGAAAACGGAGATCATGATGGGCAGGGAGGACGTTGCATCAGCGGTGCTGGACAAATACGCCGGGCTTCTGGATGCGTTGAGTCAAGAAGGTCCTGTGGTTGTGGCTTTTTCCGGTGGCGTGGACAGCACGCTTCTTCTTCATGCTGCCAGGGAGGCTCAGGGAAAGGACGTGCTGGCCGTGACCATCAACACCTCCTACGTTCCCGACAGGGAGATTGACGAAGCCCGTACCCTGGCACAGTCCATGGGAGTGAACCATTACCTCCTGGATCTTCCCTTCCCTGAAAAAATACGGACAAATCCCCCGGATCGCTGTTATGTCTGCAAGAAGATCCTTTTTGCCAGCCTTCTGGAATTGGCCACAGACAGGGGATTCGAGACCGTGGCGGAAGGGACCAATGTAGATGATCTGGATGATTATCGACCGGGTTGTAAGGCATTGAAGGAATTGCATGTGCGCAGTCCTTTTGTTCAGGCAGGGTTAACCAAGGATGACATCCGTCGGCTGTCCCGGGCCTTTGGTCTGCCCACCTGGAACAAGCCTTCCTTTGCCTGCCTGCTCTCCAGAATACCTTATGGGGTCCGGGTGGATGATGAACTCCTTTCCCGCATTGAAGCGGCGGAAGGGTTTCTGGCAGATCTTGGTTTTCCGGCAGTTCGGGTCCGCACCCATGGTCATATGGCCCGGATCGAGGTGCCCGCAGACCAGATCTTTGCACTGGTCAGGGCGAATGCACACCACGTGATTGATAGTCATCTGAAGTCTCTGGGCTATGCCTCTGTCACCGTGGACCTTGCCGGATATCGTATGGGAAGTTTGAATCAGGACGGCAAGTGAAAACACGAAGACGACGTGGTACGTATCGGCTTAGGAGCTGAACAAACGTTTCACCGGACAGGTAGTTGAAACTATCAACCCAACGAGGAATGGAAATGAAAAGAATTGTTTTAGCCAGCGGTGACGCTATTCCCTCATTCGGTCTGGGGACCTGGAAATCCGCCCCCGGCGACGTGTATTCAGCCGTCAAGGAAGCTGTTTCCGTTGGCTACCGGCATATTGCTTGTGCTCATATTTATGGCAATGAGGCCGAAATCGGAACCGCATTTGCGGAACTGGACGTACCGCGCAAAGG
>JAQVZR010000342.1 GCA_028708105.1 Desulfoplanes sp.
CTGTCTTCTTCTCAGGTTGCGGACGCACAGCTACAGCAAACCTTTTTTTGGCAGCAATGCTTGCTGGGGCTGGGGGGACGGGAGAGGATGCCACCGCCTCCCCTTGTTTGCCAGAAGAGATATGCTTTGTTTCTCCTGTCCGGGCTTCTTCACGTTCTTCCAAAAGTTTCAGGATGTACTGCAATTGTTCCTGCACCGTATCCTGCCCGCTGGATGTAGTATTAGCCGATGAAAAGACGGGACGTACACCCAAGCCATCCCCATCAATCTCTCTGGTTCCTTTGCCTTGCGTATGTTCAGACAGAACGACTGCCTGCGAGACCTGAGAAGCGCCATTTTCGCCAAACAATGCATCCAACCTGCGTTCTGTTGTTTTGGAATCTGAAAACGATGGCACGACGCCTACGAACGCAGGAAAGATGACATCAGAACCGGTATGCAAAGAACGAGAAACCCCGAGCATAACCAGCAGCACGAGGCCGGCACAGAGCATTCCTCCCCAGGGAATCCGCCTCACTCCCTGGGGGAAAAGAAGGGGCACAAAAATGGGATCATTAATTAAACGGTCCACATCCTTACGCCGGACGTGTTGGGAGCGTTTTTCATACGCCCGTTCCAAAAGACGCTCACAGACCTGATTAATCAACCGGGGATTCCCTTTGGTCACCTTACAAATCCGGATCATGGACGGACGGGAAAAAAGAGCCTTGCCCGCACCTCCTGCCTGGGCGAGACGGAAAGTAATATAAGAAAAAACGTCTTTAGGAGTCAGCGCGGTAACCTGAATCCGGGTTCCAAGACGTTGATTCAGGGAAGAAAAGCGTGGATGACGCAAGGTTTCCTGAAATTCATTCTGACCGGTCAGCACCATCTGAAGCAGATGCTTTCCCCCATGCTGGATATTGGTGACAATGAGCAAAAATTCCAGAACTGCAGGGCTCAATAAATGTGCTTCATCCAAAAATAATACAGGGATACGCCCCGCTCGTTCCTGTTTCCGCAAAAAGTCGGTCAGACTGCGGATGACATCACGTGAAGCCCCCCGGACATCAGAAACACCAAATTCAAGCAGAATCTGCTCGCCAAATTCCAGAGGGCTCAAAAACGGGTTGCCAAGATAGCCGATACAAAATTCATCCGCATACCGTTTCTGAATATACCGGCATACAGTTGTTTTGCCCTGGCCGATTTCTCCCATCACCAAAACCAGACCAGCCCGCTCCCTGATGGCGTGCACCACCCGGTCCACAGCCCGCAGATGCTGCCCTGATGCAAAAAAATACTCAGGATCAGGAGCCGTCCGAAAAGGACTCTGACTCAGTCCAAAATATTTGATGTACATGGCTGCATCCTATGATTGATTACGCACGCATAGACAAAAAAGTGTTTCCCTATACATCGATGAGCATAGATCTATTTTTTCAGCCCCCTCCGAACTGCTCGGCAACACTTTCTCCCTTCTCCCTTCTCCCGTCAGCACAACGTTCCTATTGGATAAGATGACTCATTTCAAAAATCGGCAACAACACCGCCAAAACCACAAATCCGACCACCCCGCCCAATCCCAGGATTAATGCTGGCTCAAGGAGAGAGGTTACAACAGCCAGCCGTGTTTCCACTTCCGATTCCGAACTTTCAGCAATCTTGAAAAGCATAGCATCCAGATGTCCACTCTGTTCACCGGCAGCGATCATCTGGATAACGGTTTCGGGAAAAATATTTTTTCGGGACAAAGGAGCCGCAATACTCTCCCCCTCACTGATCTCCTTACGGCTGGCATCAATAGCCTCGGCCATCACGTCATTGCCCACCACGTTGCGCACCACGGTCATGGCCGTCAGCAGCGGGACATCATTTTTGAGCAGGGTAGCAAAGGTGCGGGCAAAACGGGAGATAGCGGCATGCTGCAGCACATGACCGATGACGGGAATTTTTAGAGCAAGAGCGTGAAAGTGTTTCCTTCCTTTGGGGGTGCGCACATAAAGGCGGGTCAGGAATGCCGACCCGCCAAGGACCAGAAGCACGAACAACCAGTACTTCTGCAAGAATCCGCTCGTGGCCATCAGTATCACGGTGGGCCGAGGCAATACCTGGCCGTAATCAAGAAAAATTTGTGTCACTTTAGGGATAACGTAGGTCAGCAAAAAAAAGACCACTCCCAGGCCCGTAAGGAGCATAAGCACCGGGTATGCAAGGCTGGACTGGATCTTTCTAGTTAACGCCAGGCGCTGCTCTTCAAAATCAGCTAACTGATCCATGACCAGTTCCAGAGTTCCCGAGGCCTCACCCGCACGTACCAGGGCAGAAAAAGTGATGGGGAAAACCGAGGCATGCTGCTCCAACGCGTCAGCCAGGCTGCTCCCCTCGTTCACCCGTTCCTTTATCTGGGCCAGGATGAGCCGTAACGGACCGGGTTTCATCTGCTTCACCACACTGTTGATGCTGGTGACAAGAGGAAGTCCTGCTCCAAGCAACGTCGACATCTGCCGGATGGCAGAGGTCAGCTGCGGCTTGGAGACACGGGAGAAAGAAAAAGAACGTGACCGGGATGTGGAACGGACACTACGGGCTTCTTTGATATAAGAAGGATACAAGCCCTTGGCCCGCAATTTCTGCCCGGCCATCTTAGAACTGTCCGCATCAACAATCCCCTTGGAGCTGCGCCCCTTGCCATCAATGGCCTTGTACTCAAAAACCGCCATAGTCTTTTCTATCCATTCCTACATAAAAACATAGGTTGCGTGTTTCTTCCTGCCAGCAATCTGGGCACCCCCAAAGGGCGCCTTTGCAGAAGAACTAAACCTATAGATTTGACATCCAACGCCGTTACACCTGCGTCACCCGTAAAATTTCACTCACCGTGGTCTCGCCCCGGGCAACCAGGTCCATGCCGCTTTCTCGCAAGCTGTGCATGCCCTTGGCCATGGCTGCCGAACGGATCTGGTTAGCATCGGAGGTCTGCAGGATAA
>JAQVZR010000023.1 GCA_028708105.1 Desulfoplanes sp.
CCACCGAAATCCTGGCCGGCACCCGAGCCAAAGTGATGGAGGTTGCTCCCGGGTACTATGCCAAACTGGTGATTACAGATAACGGTCCGGGAATGACTCCGGAAATCATGGGTAAAATATTTGATCCTTTTTTCACCACCAAAGGCAAAACCGAAGGCACGGGCCTGGGGCTGGCGGTTGTTCACGGCATCGTCAAGGGCCACAACGGGGGTATCGAAGTCTGGAGCCAGCCCGGCAAGGGAACTTCTTTTTCCATCTTTCTTCCCCTGGATGATCAGCCCGTGGCAGATATGGACGCCGAAATCGACCGTATCGTGAAGACAGGATCTGGAAGAATTATTTTTGTGGAAGACGACAGGGACCAGTTGCAAACCATCCCCCGGGTACTCGCCCTCCTCGGCTACCGTGTCACCCCGGTTAAAAGTGCCCGCAATGCCCTGCGCATTATCAAACAGCAGACCGATTGCGATCTGATCATTACCGATTATGACATGCCGGAGATGAATGGTCTGGAACTGGCCATGGAGGTCGAACAGATCGCTCCCCACTTGCCGATTATCATGGTTTCCGGCAGAATCATGGCTGCCGAAATGGCCCGACTGGCCGGAAATGTCCAAGAAGTGATCCTGAAACCCTACAACAAGACAACCCTGTCCGCAGCCATCAGCCGGGTTCTGCGCACAGATACGCAGGAAACAGTTCAACCACCAAACCAAACTGGAGCACCATGAGCCGGATTCTGGTCATTGATGACGATGTACAGGTCTGTGAAACCATGCAGAGTCTGATCACCCGCATGCAGCTCACCTGCGTAAGTGTGCAGACCATTGGAGAGGGACTCAAACGTCTCAACGAGGAAGCCTTTGACGTCGTTTTTCTGGACGTGCACCTCCCTGACGGCAACGGCCTGGACGCTTTGCCCAAAATCAAGAGCACCCCTTCCGATCCTGAGGTGATCATCCTCACCGGACAAGGCGATCCCGATGGTGCTGAACTGGCCATCCAGGGTGGGGTGTGGGATTATCTCGTCAAACCTTCACCCATCAAAAATACCATGCTTACCCTGAATCGGGTGCTGGCCTACCGGCAGGAAAAAAAATGCAAAAAGAGCCCCATAGCCCTCAACCTTGAAAATGTGATCGGCAAAAGTACGGCCATCCGCAGCTGCTATGACCTGGTGGCCCAGGCAGCCCGGTGCAATTCCAATGTGCTTCTTTTGGGAGAAACCGGAACGGGCAAAGAACTCTTTGCCAAAACCATCCATGAAAACAGCCTACAGGCACGTGGTCCCTTCGTACCTGTTGACTGTGCGGCTCTCACCGAAAGCCTGCTGGAAAGTATCCTTTTTGGTCATGCCAAAGGAGCGTTCACCGGCGCGGGCAAGGATCGCACCGGCCTGGTCAAGCAGGCGGACAATGGCACGCTGTTTCTGGATGAAATTGGTGAACTGCCAATGTCCATCCAAAAAACCTTTTTGCGGGTACTCCAGGAACACAGCTTCCGCCCTGTAGGTGCAAGCCGTGAAATTTCGAGTAGTTTTCGCCTCATTTCAGCCACCAACCGCAACCTTGAAGACATGGTCGCCCAGGGAACCTTCCGTCAGGACCTTTTTTTCCGTTTGAAAACCATCATCATCGGACTGCCTCCCCTGCGTCAGCGCAAAGAGGACATCAAACCCCTAGCCCTGTATTTCACCAACAAACTCTGTGAAGAGTATGAACGACCGAACAAAGGATTTGACGCCGACTTCTTTACCACCCTGGCGGCCTATGACTGGCCGGGCAACATCCGGGAACTTTTCAACACACTGGAACGCGCCTTTGTGACCTCCGGAAACGAAGAGACCATCTTTGCCATGCACCTGCCTCCGGAAATCCGCATCAGAGTGACCAAGAACCAACTGCAGAAAAAAATGCAATCCCGTGCGCACAAAACGACCATCGGCACAGGCCCGCATCCTCCCTTGCCCGAAGCCCCCGCCCTGGCCGACTTCAGAGGATTCCGTTCGGACATGGAAAAACGCTATCTGGAAGAACTGGTCCAGCTGACAGGAGGGGATCTGAAAGAAATTTTGAAACGTTCCGGACTTTCACGTTCCCACTTTTATGCCATGATCAAAAAGTACGATATAGATTTCTGACCCGGTTACCCCCATGACACCCGCTCTCGGAACCATCAAGCATTGGATGAACTTCACGTATTCCCAAGGTAACTTCTCAAAAAATCGTGGAAAGCGTCTATCAATCAGCTAGGCCAAAGCCCCCTGTGTACGGTTGGTGGTGCTTCATCCCGGAGTTATAGTATAAATACTCACCGCCGTCATGACCATGCAGGCGGCCACGCCGCGACCAATCCACTGCCCACCGCTGGCTCTGCCTTCCAAAGCCGCATATCCCATCCAAGCGACAACGGTTCCAAGAATGACTTGAACCAGGGCCCTGCATGATTGGATTATGTTGGCAAAGACCGTTCCTACGGCCCCAAAGCAGATGAAAAGAGTGATCATTGCAATCAACCAGGCCAGGGAATAAGGCAGGGCTGCTCGAAATTTTTTGGTATCCACAGGGATGAATGCCAGAAAAGGAAGAATTACCAGCGCGAGGGCGAAATAGCACAAAGCCGTTGCTGCAATGCCCGAAGAGATGACAGAGGAAAAGGGCATTTCCATGACAAGAAGCATGTCCATGATATCGCTTGCGGCTAGAAACAGGCAACAGAGCATGAGAGGCGCAAAGATTTTTAGGCCCATCCTGCAGCCGCTTCTGTTCATCACAAAGGCCGATGCCGTGCACAGGATGACCGCAAGGATATGTTCTCCTGTCAGGATCTGATGGAAAAAAACCAGATTGAGCAGCACCAAAAAAATGATTTTCAGGCCAAGGAGAGTGGTCAGGCGTGAGGGCTCCATACATTTCGCAGTGAGAAGATACGCCCCCTGGCCTATCAAAAAGGTGACGACGCTTCCACACAGGCGCATTGCGAGCACCGGTGTTATTTTTAGTTCCGGGATATAAAAAAGCAGAAGTAGTCCGGAAAAAAACCCCATGATCACATGTGAATAGACAAGAAGTTCCAGGGCATGGCCGCCGCGATTGATAAAAGCCCGTGAGAAAAGATAGGCAAAGGGCTGAATGATCGCGGTGGCTATTCCGGCAAGAAGCCCGAGGAGCATGATATTTTCCTGTAGAATGTCTGATACCAAAGGAAACAAACAGAATCTGTGGACGCTGGATTCCCGGTTTTTTTATGCCGCGAGGCGGAGATGCCGAACAGATCGCCGGAACAAGGACAAAACAGCAATGTTTTCAAGGACATTTTAGATGTATTTTGGGGACCGTTGGAGCGGAATTGTTCTGCAGTCATCTTTCGGCAATGAGAGCTGCAGAGATCTGCAAACCTCCTTGCCGGAAGACTCTCTAAAATAGTAATGAACCGGTGATGATCACTATCTGGTCGTGTCCGTGTTATCCATCGACTCGGCCAATTTCCCTGCTGCGTTTGGTGGCCTTTTCCACGCAATTGAGCAGGCCATAGCGGACCCCGTGCTTGTCCATGGCGTTCAGACCAGCCATGGTTGTTCCTGCAGGAGATGTGGACATATCCCGCAGCTGTGAAATGGATGCATCCTGCTCGATGCACATCTTGACCGTGCCGCTGAAAAGTCCTTTGACCATTTCCGTCGCCTGGGAACGAAGAATTCCCTGGGTCACCCCCGCATCTATCAGGGCCTCCATGAAGTACATTACATAGGCCGGGCCCGAGCCTATCAATCCCGTAAAAGCATCAAACTGTGATTCGGCCAGGACATGGGCTTGCCCCAGGATCGAAAATATTTTTACCACCCCTTGCTTTTGTTCGGGCGTCAGGCGGTCATGATCCAGACAGACTCCGAAAACACCGGCTCCCACAATGGCTGGGGTATTCGGCATGACGAGGGCTACAGCACATTCTGGTCCGGACCATTGTGTAATTTTTTTGAGTGAGATGCCCGCGGCAATAGAGATCAGGCAGGTATCCGGAGAGAGTTCCGCTGCAATTTCCTGCACCACACTCCTGACCAGTTGCGGCTTGACCCCCAGGATCACAAAGTCGCTCTGGGCACACACGGCCGCTGCACTTTCACAAAAGGTCATGCCGCAGGACAGAGCTAACCGACGTCCAGCTTCCCCATTCGGGGTGTACCCCGCAAGTTGCAACTCAGGCGTTCCCGCCAGTCCTTTGACAATGGCTCCTCCCATATTTCCTAATCCGATCACTCCGACGCGCATAATTATTTTCCTTATCCTTTGCTATGTTACGTCTTTTTTTGCGAAACTAAAAAGAAGAGCGGCAGGAGCCGCCCGTAAGGGCGACCCCTGCCGCGAGCACATAACTACAGGGAAATCATCCAGAACATGATTTATCCCTTTGCATATGCAACGGACGTCGAAGCAGCCGACATACGTTTAATAAACTTGGGGGAGGTTTCAGGAGCAAAAACTTGACAAACCAGGCCACCGATCACCAACGTTGCGATGCAGCATCCCAGGGTAACTGTAACGCCATACTGTTCCATGACGACAGGAAGCATCCAGGTTCCCATACCCGCCCCGATACGACTGATAGCAATGGTCAAACCAATGCCGGACCCTCTCAGTTCTGTGGGAAAAAGCTCAGGCGGATACAACCACTCGGCCACGATGGCAATGGCGAGAACTGTAGAGAATGCACCCAGCAAAACAAGGCCCAGAACTGGAGGCATGCTCTGCCAGACTGTCATGACGGTCAGAATCAGGGCAGCACCATAAAAGGTCCAAAGCAGGTATCCACGACGAGAAATTTTGTCGGCAACCATAATACCGATCAGGACGCCGACCATGGTGAAACCGTTATACAACATGCCGGAAGCATTGGGGTTGCCGAGATGGAGTCCTTTCACAACGACAGGCAGGAAGATGGAGATGGCAAAAAAGGGAAGCACTTGGCAGAGGAAGAAGGTGCCTGACGTAAGGGTGTTACGCCACAGTTCAGGGCTAAACAGCCTGAAAAAAGAAGCGGATTTGCCCTTTTCCTTTTCTGCGGGCAGAGCGTAGTTTTGCCCCAGATACTTATGAACCAAGGTTAATGCTTCATCAACACGCATCTTGGACACTAAAAAAGCCGGAGACTCGGGGGTGCCCAAACGCACAATAAGGGTGACCAGAGCAATTACGGCAGAAGAGGAAATGATCCAACGCCATCCGTTGTCACCCATATCGCCGCCCATAGACGCGATGAGAAGACCGGCGAAAAAGGAGATAATGTATCCAAATGTCCAAGCGGCCATGAGCCAGCTCATCATCTTGGTCCGGATCTTCTCAGGGGTCCATTCACTGAGCAGTGCGACACCAACAGTATAATCGGCCCCGACACACATACCAAGAAGAAACCTGACAGCAACCAGAAGCTTCGGGTCAGACAGAAAAAACTGCCCCACAGACAAAATCAGAGTAAAAGTTGTAACAAACGCATACGCTGCTCTTCGTCCAAGACGATCAATGACGATTCCGGTCAATAAACTTCCAAGCAAAATACCAAAGAGGGCCCCAGCCCCGACCAGCCCCATCCAATAACTGTTCAATCCCAGGGGTCCAGTGGCGTACGTCAGGGCAATGCCGACAATACCTAGCACATACCCGTCGCACACTTGGCCCATAAAGGTCCCCACTGCGACTTTTTTATGAATGGGAAAAAAAGGCGCATCTTCAAAACTAATACCGTTTTGTCCAACAGGTGCCATTGTATTTCTCCTGCAAGTAAAATATTACAATGAAAAACAAATAGTTATCACTGCAACGATACGCTTATTCCTTATATGCGATTGCATCCATTTCCAGCAGACATCCGTGGGCTATTTCACTGGCTCCCAGACAGAGCCTCGCCGGGCGGTGGTCTCCCATGAATTCAGCGTAGACTTCATTGAAATCGTCAAAATCATCCATGCTGGTCAAAAACACCGTGGTTTTGGCGATATCAGAAATCTCGAGACCGGCAGCATCCAGAACCGACTTCAGGTTGAACAGCGTCTGGAATGCCTGTTCCTTGATCGTGACGCCGACCACGGCGCCGCTGACAGGATGAAAAGGTACCTGGCCGCAAATGTAATACGTGTTGCCGGCTTGCACACAATGGCTGTAAGGCCCCACAACTTCAGCTGATTCTGATGAATTAAAGAATTTCATGTCGTACTCCTTTATGTACGGGACTCCTGTCGTGAGGATGCAGCTGGGTAGCCAGCATCCTCACGTTAGACAGGAGCCTGGTTAGGGAGAGGTTAGATTTCTTTCTTGGCGTTGAACTCTTCGTAGGCAAGACGAGCTTCAGCACCCACGGTCAGAAATGGCTCAGGTGGAAGCCGCTTAGGGGTGGAGACCCTGCGGAGAAAATCCAAGTTAGCACTGCCCATACCACTGACCCATTCCGCCAGATAATAGCCGAGCAGACTGGTCTTGGCCACGCCGGCACCTTCACCGCAGGCGGATGCAAAAACAGTGGGATACTGCTGCATCATCAAGGGGCGGTAGTTCATGGTCATGTTGATCATGCCGCCGTAAACATACTCGAAGTTGACATGTTTGAGTTCGGGATAACGATTTTCATATGCTTTACGCAGTTTGGGAATGGCCCGCCGGATGCGCTGGTGCGAGGTTGTGAGACTGGTGGCAAAGGAGAAACCGTTACGCACATAGATACGATGGTCCCGGGTGAAGCGGACAGTGGTTCCAGCAGGATGCCCAGCAGTACATCCCCAGGGCTTGACTCCCTCAAAATGACGCATTTCTTCGTCAGTAAACTGGCGGGTGAATGCACCGTACGAAAGCACCGGACAGAACACTTTTTTGCCAATGCCGAACTGGGGAATGAAAGGTCCGCCGGTGACCAAAACAAACTTTCCCTTAACCCTTTTGCCGCTTCTAAGCACGATGCTGGTCGGGCTGCCTTCATCTATGCGCATGACAGGGCACTCTTCAAAGACATCCACATTGTCAGGCATCACGGAAAAAAGGCCGCGCAAGACATCCGCGGGGTTGATGAGCACGGTGCCGGAAGTGTACAAAGCTTTCTTGTAGTACCTGGTGCCGGTACGCTTAAACAGATCTTCCCCTTCGACAATTTCATAATCCGTGTTCATCTTTTTGAGTTCACTGATTTCATGATCAATCAGTTTAAAACTCTTTGTCTCGGCACAGCACAGATATTTTCCGCAGTGGTCCCAGTCGACATCTTCAATACCTTTTTCTTTAATGACATCTCCCAGCCACTTGATGATAAAGGTATTCAGCTCAAAATACTTCTGGTTGTCCTCAAAAGTAGAGCTACCCTGATCGCCAAAGTCATGGGGCACATCAATAATGAAACCCGCATTCTTGCCGCTGTCATTATTTCCGATCATGATGGCTTCAAAAACAGCGATTTTTGCGGTCGGGTGCAACTCGGCCAAATGTCTGGCTGCACCTTGACCACCATAGCCTGCACCAACAACTATGTAGTCATATTCATCTTTGATTTCAGAGAGGTCGTTAAATGTATGATGCTTGTACGCAGACATCTCCAGCCAGCTCTGACCTGTGGTCGTGGGATAAAGCTTTACATTTTTCATAACTCAGCTCTTTTAGTAAAAGTTCAAATCGATATTAGCTTTGCAGAACGATTCTGGCATCTGCAATGGCCAAACCTTTTTCCAATGCGAAAACAGGATTGAGATCGACTTCCGCAATTTCGCGCAGTTCGTTCACCAGATGCGAAATAATGCATACGGTTTCAGCCAAGGCTTCCAAGTCGCACGGCTTGCGGCCTCTGGCGCCCTGAAGCATTCCCAATCCTTTGATTTCCCGGATCATGCTGCGGCAGGAAGGCATATTCACCGGAGCCACTCTAAAGGACACATCCTTCAGAATTTCCACAAAAATACCGCCCAGGCCAAACATGACCGTAGGTCCGAAGGTGTTGTCATGACTTGAACCGATAATGCACTCGACGCCACCGGGAAGCATGGCGGTCATCATGACGCCGAAAATATCGGCATCTGATTTATACCTAAGGCCATTTTTTATCAGCTGCTCAAAGGCTTCGCGGGCCTTGTCTTCGGAATCGATATTCAGGGCCACACCGCCGGCATCGGTCTTGTGCAGAATGTCGGGCGAAACAATTTTCATAACCACGTTGCCGCCGATTTTCTTATAAAAATGAGCAGCTTCGTCTGCGGTGGTGGCTAGATAATCATTAGTGATATCAAGACCGTAGCATCGTAAAATATTTCGAGCTTCTGTTTCAACAAGATTGGTACGACCAGAGGCTTTAACTGCATCAATAATCGCCGCGGCCTTTTTCTTGCGGTCAGCAGGCATATCCGGCAGTTCTTCCCCGGCTTCTTCCAGCAAAGACTTCTTGAGCTCACTGTAAGCGGTGAGCACCCCCATGGTTCTGACAGCATCATCAACTCCTCCAAAAACCGGGACATCGTGTTTACTGATGTATTCCAGGCATTCGGGATGCTGGGGCTGGTAAATGGATTGCATAATAACCGGTTTGCTGGATGCGGCAATCCGTTCTATCATGCTCTTGGCCACATCCATTTCCAAAACCCTGAATTCTTCCGAAAGATCGGCATAGCCGCCATAAAGGCCCACGATAATAACACCATCCACATCGGGATCATTCAAAAGCACATCCAGACAACGGTCAAACACCCACATGTCCGCCTCAGGCGTTCCGGCAAGATCCACCGGATTTTTGATGGGACAATGGGGCATCAGGATTTCTTTCAATTTACTCTGAGTAGCATCGGAAAGGACGGGTGCTTCAAGATTAAATTTTTCAGCAAAATCAGTAGCCATGACGCCGTGGCCACCGCCATCGGTCAAGATGGCAATGCGCTTACCTTTGGCAGGCTTGCACTTGGAAAATGCCTCGGCGGCATCCAGGAGTTGACCGGGGCTGTCAACTCGGAGGACGCCAGCCTGCTTGAGAGCGGCATCGAAAATCTTTTCACTCCCGGCAAGGGAACCGGTATGGGACGCAGCGGCACGAGCTCCGGCTGCACTACGACCAATTTTGATCGCTACAATAGGCGTTTTGACAGCGGTTCTTTTGGCAGCCTCGATGAACTGACGGCCATCGTCCTCGCTTTCAACGCGCAACCCTTCCATGTACAGAAGAAGAACCTTAGTGTTCTCATCCGATTCAATGTACTCCACGAAATCATGAAACCGCAGGTCCATCTGATTGCCGATAGTTGCCCAACAACTGTACCCGAGGTTTCTGGATTTGGCATTGAAATTGATGTCAATACCGAAATTGCCGCTCTGCAAAACCAGGCTCATGGGTCCGGGAGCCAGATCGATAATGCTGGCATTCATGCTCTTAGCGGAGCTATAAGTACCCATGCAGTTCGGTCCCTGCACACGCATATTCCCCTTGCGAGCGATTTCGAGCATCTTGCGTTCCAGCTCTTTTCCTTCAGGACCGGTCTCACCAAATCCAGTGGAAACAACGATAGCACACTTGACGCCTTTCGCTACACACTGCTCCATGACTGGCAAAATAAATTTGGGAGCAATAGCAATAATGGCCATATCCACATTTCCGGGAACAGAAAGGATATCCGGATAAGAGGGGTGGCCGAAAATTTCGCCACCGGATCGGGAAACAAAATAAATGTCCCCTTCAAATTTGTTTTCAATCAGGCTTTTTGCTGTCCAATATCCGTACTTCTTCGAATTTGAAGACGCACCGATCAGGGCAACACTTTCGGGTTGAAACAGAGGAACCAGATCACTCATGGTAAAGCTCCTTATATATTCCATCCTCAGCATAAGCCGAGGATGGAACAAGAGTATTATTCGACGATGACACCAATAGCCACATCGGGACAAACGGTGCCGCAAATATCGCAAAGAACACATTTTTCAGGATATTTTTGAATCACATAATTATAACCCTGGGCATTAATCTTAGTGCCGATAGCAAGAACACCTTTGGGACAATTGTTTACGCAAAGCCCACATGCCTTACAGCGGCGGGCATCGATAACATGATGTTTCTCACTCATTACCAGACTCCTTTTTCACAGCATCATACCCAGTGCGCAATGCGTTTATATTCAAGCCGACCAGCTTAGGTTTTTTGACTCCGAGTGTTTCCTTGAGTACATTTTCAATTGTTTCCATTTTAAGTATCCCGGTTCCGGCAAGAACCGCTCCCAGCATAATCATGTTGGCACAGCGCACGGTACCGAGCTCCACGGCCGTATCCGAGGCTGGAAGGGGAATCTGCTCAAAACCGACAGCATCCTTCGGAGTCTTAACCATCGAACTGTTGGTGAAAAGCATTCCTCCCGAAACCACCCCTTCAAAACAGTTGTCATAGATGGATTGGCTGAGAGCCACGGCAATGTCCGCATCATTTTCCACGATAGGGCTGCCGATGGGCTCATCGGAAACAATGACATAGGCAGTGGAATCACCGCCGCGTTGTTCAATGCCGTATGTCTGAGTCATGACAACTTTCAGATTTTCCTTAATAGCTCCCAGACAAACCATTTTTGCCATCAGCGCAGAGCCCTGTCCGCCCGAGCCTGAAAACATACATTTATGCAACATCAGCCTGCTCCGTTTCATCTTTGAAGACCTGGGGTTTAAAATAGTCAGTCATCTCCTTCCCACACCTTGCATAGGAATCCTTGATGCTCATCTTGAGGCCGGTCGGGCAGGGAACGAGCACTTCCACAAAGGAATAGCCCAAGCCCTTGACCTGGCATTCAAATGCCTTCTGGATACTCTTTTTGGCCTTGCGGATAGCCTGAGGAGAGGCGACCGTTTCCCGGGCCAGGTATTTAACTCCAGGCATAAACTGCATCATTTCCGGAACCAGAAGAGGATAGCCCTGAGTGGAAGTGTCCCGGCCATTGACAGTCGTGGACGTAACCTGACCTGCCAGCGTTGTCGGTGACATCTGACCGCCGGTCATGCCGAACACCGTATTGTTAACCATGATAGTCGTGATGGGCATGCCTTTATTGGCCGCATGCAGAAGGTCACCAAGGCCGATGGCGCATGTGTCGCCATCACCGGCATAGGTGTAAACAATATTGCCCGGCCTACACAGCTTATAGCCTATGGCGAAAGAAGGAGCACGCCCGTGGGTAGCTTCGATGGCATCAATATCCATATAATGATGAGAAAACCCTCCACAACCGATGCCCACGATGGCAATCGTCCGTTTCATAATCCCCAGGTTCTCAATGGCCTCAGCCACAAGCCTGGTCACAATTCCATGCCCACAACCAGGACAATAACTGGTCAGTTTGTCCAGATTTAAGGTTTTTCCGTATTTGGCGCTAAGATTTTCCATTAGTTATCCCCCAGAATTCTGTCTGCTTCGGCAATCATCTCTGCCAGGGTGTTCATGGGCATGTCACCGCCGGTCTTACCCAGGAAATGAACAGGCATTCGTCCATTGACGGCCAGTCTGACATCATCGATCATCTGTCCGTGGTTCATTTCAACCACCAAAATATTTTTCACTGACTCGGGCAGGGCGGCAAAAGCACGCTCAGGAAAAGGCCACAAAGAAATGGGTCTAATAAAGCCGACTTTTTTGCCATCGGCCCTCATTTTGGAGACCAGATCTTTGCACATGCGGCCATGAATACCGAAGGCAGCGACCACTAGGTCTGCGTCTTCCACCTGCACTGCTTCCCACATCTGTTCGTCTTCACGAATTTTCTCATACTTGGCACGGAGCATCTCATTCATCCTATAGCCATCCTCATGAGAATAACTGCCCGTGATGAGAGCGCGTTTGGGATGATCCTGCGTTCCGGTGAAAGCCCATTCAGAAGTGTCAAATTCAGCAGAGTAATCATTGTAGGCCGGAAGCGTGGTGGATTCCGTCATCTGGGCACTTACGCCGTCAATCACAAAGAGAACCGGGGTCCTGTATGTATATGCCAGCCTGATGCCATGGGGCATGATGTCCGCTATTTCCTGACCAGAAGCTGGAGCTAGAACAATCGTATGATAATCTCCGTGGCCGCCACCTCTCGTGGTTACATAATAGTCGCTCTGAGCACCGAGGATGTCACCATCTCCAGGGCCGACACGCATGGAGTCGAGCATGATACAGGGCAATTCTGCAGCACACATGAACCCGATGGCCTCATGCATAAGGGTCACGCCCGGACCCGAACTAGAAGTTGCCACAAGCGTTCCAGTGGCAGCAGCACCCGCCAAGGCACTGGATACAGCCAGCTCACTTTCCATTTGCATCATTTTCCCGCCATACTTCGGCAAAATGACAGCCATACG
>JAQVZR010000343.1 GCA_028708105.1 Desulfoplanes sp.
GGATGTTTCCTGAAGATTATTCAGTTTGACAAAAGAACTGTAAAATATTGCTTTATAACGGTATAATTTCCACTGGCTGTCTGCAATGATTGCGTCTGCTTCGCTGTTAATGATGTTGAGCAAAGATGGACTGTTCTGATACCACGGAGTTAAATCCGCGAATGAAACTTGAGTCCCAAGGAGTAACAGCATGAGTGGTACGAATAGTAATTTTTTCATGAATGAAGTCCTTTAGTTTCTTACTGCAAATGTTTTGAGACGAGAATCGTAGTTTCTTTGCTTGTTACGATACAGACGGATATCGGCATTGTTAATATAGAAACTTTTATTGAATCTTCCTATATATTTGTCGTTATATATCAACGAGCAGGTGACAATAAGTTCATTAAGCGGATACAGATTTTCTAATCCTGTAAGATATGCTTTTTTTGTCGAGTTGATAGCTTCTTTTTGCGCATTTTCCGGGCCATAAAGCTTGCAAGTATACGGTATCTTGAAATCTGGAGCTAGATCCTTTTTTATGTATGTCAATTTGTTCCGATTATATGCGTTATGCTTTACTATCTGTATGTCATACTCAAGAATGAGGTTGTCAGCCTGCATATTGGTTGGGATGATATTTCTATCAAGCAATGCTGTAAGTAAATAATTGTGGAATGCTTTTGAGAAATCCGTATCCCCGGACATGGAGACGAAAACATTTTTGTCATAAAGCACTGCTGAACCTTTAATCCTGCTTTGCAGTTCATCTCCTACCTCGTTGGCAAGAGTTTCCCAGTGTTGTACAGAGGCACAGATCTGTTGCGTAGAAATAGTATGAAAATTTGGAATAGGCGTTTGCGATGTGATTGCTTGCCTATGAGGGTATGAACATCCATTCAGCATCATAAAAGAGAGCATGGTTACTCCGATCAATGACAGTAAACCTACTTTTTTTTGTTTCATAAATGGCCTCTTTGGTTCAAAAAATGTTAAAAAATATATACAGGACTATCAATCCCTCTTTGTATGCATTGAAACGCCTCTAAGGATGTTATTTCCAATCCGGAATATATTTCTTCCTGATCACCTTTCCTGATCATGAGTATCCTCGGTCTCCCGGATGTCATGTTCTGTACCTTTTTTCAAGGTATGATGGGCTTATCTAACATGGTTGCGAGTCGTTAGCCTGAGATGATCTTCTTGAGATATTCTGGAGAAAGCCGTCGTGAACCCGCTCTGCTCATCTCTCCTATTTTTACTAAAGTCCATGCCGTGATTGTTCAAATCATGAGTAAGCGAATGGCAGGTTATAGGTAGTACGGAAAATAATTTGGCTCATATGCCTATAGTTACGGCAATGCAAATTGTTTAAAATTTTGTACAAGGGAAAACCCTATCATAGCATCTTGAAATTTCAAAAAAACCCTTCCTTTTTTTAACGCTGTCAAACAAGGGAAGATCTTTTTATCTGAAGCTATTTTACATACCCCCACTCCTTAAGCCGCGTGTACGCATACCTAGCCTGGTCCCCCTGAGTTACTGATTGCAGAAAGCGATAATATTCCCGTGCGGACTCTTCTCTGTTGCCCAGTTTTTCCAGGGCCAGTCCTTTGTAGAACACGGTGTTGGGATTGCCCGGGAGTTTTTGTTCATAGGCTGTGAAATGATCCAGGGCCCGGCTGTAATTTTCTGTTCCAAGCTGGGCAATGCCTGCCACCTGAAGGGCCTGGGGTTCGGTCGGATAGACGGCCATGGCTTTTTCGGCCCTGCGGGCCGCGTCAGCGTAGTTTTTTTGCACCAATCGGCATTTGGCCAGGAGCAGAAGGCCTGCGTAATCATCGGGCGCTGTGCCCAAAGCTATCTCGTATCGTTCTGCAGCCTGGGCGTAGTTTTTGGTGCCCATGAGGGTTGATCCTTTTTGCATTTCCCGGATGGCCGGTCCCATACGGCGCAGGGACACGGTGTTGTCCATGTACCGTTCCCTGTAGAGACGGTATTCGCCGGAGGTGGCATATTTCCCGGCTGCTGCGTTCCGGGCCGTGGCCAGCCGTTCGCTGCTCATGGGGTGGGTGGCGAACATGAGCTCCAGGGCACCGGGTTTTTCTTCATGCTGTTTGTTGAGCATGTCCATGAGCCCCACCATGCCTTCGGTATCGTATCCGGCGCGCATCATATAGTTCATGCCCAGGTCGTCGGCCTGGCGTTCATCTTCTCTGCTGTATCTGGCCAGAAAGGCTCCGGTCCCGAAGTTGCCCAGTCCTGCAGCCAGGGACCCTGCGGCATCATTGACCGCTCCGGCCACGGCCGTTCCCAGTCCCACCACTAAAGATGTCACCTGACTTTTGCTCATGCGCGCTGCCGTGTGTCGGGCATTGACGTGGCCGATTTCGTGTCCCAGCAAAGCGGCCAGTTCAGCCTCATTGTCCAGTTCGAGCATGATGGCCCGGGTGAGGGCAATACTTCCCCCTGGAAAGGCGTAGGCATTTACGTACACCGCGTTCAGGCACCGGAAGGAATAGGGCATGTTGGGGCGATGGCTTTTCCCGGCCAGGCTGAGACCCACGTCGTTCACGTACCGGTTCAGATGCGCGTCCTGCGTTGCACCGTAATCGGCAGAAAACTGGTGGGGAGACTGCTGTCTGTCCATACTGATTTCCTGCTCTTCGGAAACAAGCATGAATTGGGATTCTCCGGTAACCGGGTTGGGGGCGCAGCCCGTGGTCAGCCCTAGAATGCCGATGCCAGTGGCTTTGAGAAAATCTCTGCGCGTCCATATGCGTGGATGGATCATGGGTATTCTCCTTGCCAAGCAGAGGTGTGTTGATGCGGATGTGTTTTTTGCGAAAGCTTCATACAATGAAAGGGGCATTTATAGATTGCTCTCCACCGGCAGGCCATGGATCGTATCCAGGTGCAGGATGACCGCAAAGGCATCGAAAAGTGCCCAGGCCCGGTCGCCTGTATGGATGTGCAGTCGGTTGCC
>JAQVZR010000344.1 GCA_028708105.1 Desulfoplanes sp.
CGTGGATCTGTTGTCTTGTCCTGGCGTGTGTTTTTGGGTAGACATCTTCCAGGCTTGTTGTACTTGCATTGTCGACGCAGATGTCATGTGCGACGATATGCTGCACAGCTCAGATGATTCTCCTGTGCAGTTTTTGAGCATCCGTTACCGTTTCAGCCCTTTAAATTTTTGGCCTTCTTATGAATACCTCCACAAACAATATCCCGCCTGTTTCAGCACTGCACCTCCTTCAGGACACCTTCGGTTTCCGTTCCTTCCGCAATCTCCAGGAAGAAATCATCACCCATGTCATTGCGGGCAAAGATGCCCTGGTGCTCATGCCTACGGGGGGCGGTAAATCCTTGTGTTATCAGATCCCGTCCATGGTCAGACCGGGGACGGGGATTGTTGTTTCTCCCCTTATCGCCCTTATGCAGGATCAGGTGACAGGCCTTCAGCAGATGGGCATCAAGGCCGCGTATCTCAACTCCAGTCTTAAAGCCCAGGAAGCGGTGGAGGTGGAGAATCAGCTGGTATCCGGGTATCTTGATCTGCTGTACGTGGCTCCGGAACGGCTCATGACCGAGCGGTTTTTATCGCTGCTGGCAAAGAGTACTATTGCACTCTTTGCCATTGACGAGGCTCATTGTGTTTCCCAGTGGGGTCATGATTTTCGGCCCGAATATACGCAGTTGGCCATTCTCCGCGAAAAATTTCCTCAGGTTCCCCGGCTGGCCATGACCGCTACGGCGGATGTGCCCACCAAAAAGGATATTCAGGCCAATCTGCACCTTGAAAATGCACGGGTTTTTTCCACGGGATTCGACCGTCCCAATATCTGCTATACGGTCATTCCCAAAAACAATGCACATCAGCAGCTGTTGCGATTTATTCAGGATGAGCATCCCGGTGATGCCGGTATCGTCTACCGCATGAGCAGGAAGAAGGTTGATCAGACTGCTGCCTGGCTGGCAGGTAAAGGAATTGTGGCTCTACCCTATCATGCGGGTATGGATGCCGGGGCCCGGTACCGTAATCAAGAACGGTTCATGCGTGAGGACGGGATCGTTATGGTGGCTACTATCGCCTTTGGTATGGGCGTGGATAAGGCAGATATCCGGTTTGTGGCTCACCTGGAACCTCCCAAGAGCCTGGAAGGATATTATCAGGAGACTGGCCGTGCCGGGCGTTACGGCCTGCCTGCAGATGCTTGGATGACATATGGATTCGGGGATATCGTGGCCATGCGCCAGATGGTGCTCGGCAATGCCGGGACCAAGGAGCGCAAGCGCATCGAGTGGCAGAAGCTGGAGGCTTTGCTGGGATATCTGGAGACGGCTTCATGCAGACGCCATGCCCTGCTTGGATATTTTGGCGACAGTTATCCCACCCGATGCGGCAATTGTGACAATTGCCTGCATCCGGTCGAGACATGGGACGGCACCCTTGCCGCCCAAAAGGCTCTCTCCAATATTTTTCGTACCGGACAGCGCTTCGGCGTCGCACATCTTGTGGATGTGCTTTTGGGCAACGAGAGCGCGACCGTCCTCAAATTCAGGCATAATCAGGTGTCGACCTTTGGCATTGGAAAGGAACTGACCAAGGCTCAATGGTCATCGGTTTATCGGCAGCTGGCATCGGCCGGAGCCTTGTATGTGGATATGGAAAGCTATGGGGCCCTCAAGCTGAATGCAAAAAGCTGGGCTATCATGCGCAAAGAAGAGCAGATTTTTTTCCGGAAAGATCCCGAGAAATTCAAGAAAAAAACGCGTGCTTCCAGGTCGACAATGGAGTGTAAACTGGAAACCGAAGAATCCAGGGCCTTGTGGGAATCCCTGCGCACCCTGCGTCGTGCAATTTCTGAAAAACAGAATGTTCCTCCTTATACGGTTTTTCCCGACAAAACCCTTCTGGAGATGGTTGTCTACCGGCCCCAAACCCTTGTAGATATGGGAGTCTTGTACGGCATAGGCAGGGCCAAGCTGGAACATTACGGGCAGGATTTTTTGGATGTCCTGAAAAACCATGAATCCGAACACGGTCGGCCTGATTCGATTCCGGATCTTCCCGAATCAGCCCCTGTCAGTTCTCGCCATGGTGCATGCCATGAACTGACGGATACGGAAAGCCATTCCTTGGAATTATTCCGTGAACTCGGCTCGGCACAAGAGGTGGCAGCGCATAGAAAACTCAAGGAAACAACTATCTATGGGCATCTTCTTTCTGCTGTTAAACTGGGAATGGTTGAAGGCAGGGACGTTGTTTCCATTGGACAGGAGGAGATTGATCTGATTGAAGGGACGATTGCCCGTTTAGCCGATGACGGGATTGTTCTGCTCAAACCGTTGTATGAGGCATTGGAAGGCAAATACAGCTATGAGGTGCTACGGTGTGTGAAAATGGGGATGGAGAAAAAAAGGCAGCATGTATGAGAATAGATACCTGGTACTTTTCTGCGGTATAGATGTATTCTGCGTGGCGCTGTCGACCAGTACGTTCCTCAGATAAGCCCCCAACGCCTTGAAGGGCATGTGTTGCTGTTGCCAGACGTACAGCGCAATGGGCCGGATGGTTGTTTGGATTGTTATTTTACGGAGTAGCACCTGAAATGTCAGGCAGCATGCCGGCAAGGGGGATTCTGATATGGCGGATATCCGTATGACTGCAGAGGTACGCACCGATTATGACTGTGAAACCAAGGGAATGCCTGCGGAACGCTGGGGCGAGGCGGTTTTCAACATCGGCGAGCAGGAGCTGGTCTTTGAGGTGAGCGTGGAAAAGGATGTTATCGTGGCCATCATGCTCGACGAACAGACCACCTGGAAGGGAACGCTGACAGGGCTTCGGCAGTTGATTGTGGATTCTCAAAAAAAATGATTTTTGGGCATGCATGTGACACAGAGCAGCATCCAGATACAAAAGTATCTCAGCCAGGAGTGGATGATGCGCCGTCAAAAG
>JAQVZR010000345.1 GCA_028708105.1 Desulfoplanes sp.
GGACAGCATCACATTTTTTTTGCCCTGGAAATCACTGAGTCGGACCAGGGGCCCCTTGGTCGAAGGCAGTATAAAATCTGGAGCGGGTTCGCCTACCTTAACCTTGAGCACGCTGTCCAGGGGCTTGAGCTGCCCCGGTTTATATACGTAAGGGATGGTATGCTGCGCAAACGCGGTGGAAGTCACCGCAAACAACGCCACGACAAACAGCACGAGCAAGCGTCTCATAACCTTTTTCCTCCGGAGGATGGCTGCCTTTGCAAATGACCAATGCCTTCAGCCACATTGTCTACAGATGTTTTTTGATTTTTTTAAAAAAACTCGCCGCGCTTTCGAGTCGGCCAAGATGGGTGAGCACGACAGTGCTTGCCCCGGCATCATTACGGACAAGGACAAAATACGGAGTGCCCACTTCCCCTACCTGCTTATGCCAGATAAAATTTTCATCTGCAAAGAGCGGGAACGGGATGGTGAATTTTTCCTGAAAAATGCCAACCTCATAGGCAGAATTCCCGATACCGATCCCGATCATCTTGATTTTTTGGTTCAGTTTATTGTCCTGGATCATGGCATACAAATTGTTCACCAATGGTGCCTCATGCTGACAATGAGGACAATACATACTGAAAAATTCCACAAGGACCAGCTCGGCCCGGATATCCTTGACGGAAAAGTCGTTATTTCCACTTACAATCCCGAGATAGTCCGCCAGGCCCTGTTCGGCCGGACGCTGAAGGACACGATCCGGAAAAATTTCTCCAATCTGCAGCTTCCCCTCCGCAAAAGAGGTGGCGGTGCACAGCAACAACCACATGGATATAAACAGATATTTTTTCATGTGACATCTCCGGTATGATATGCCTGAAAATCTTTTTGCCGGCGGTTACAGGCTTCAAAATTCTATCAGGGGTTTCTCGGTGTGAAGTATATTTTTTTGTAGTTTGCAGACTGTCCTCTGCGTCCCAATACAAAATGACCATGACGCTGAAACGCAGAGAATCCAACATGCAGGCATCCGCTATTTCTTCATTTTACATGCCGTGTCCCATGCAGGGCAGGCCTCGGACATGCTGACCTCATACTTGGCAGCACATGCATCGCAGGTCATGTGGATATTGGGAGTATCACCGTACTGTTCACGGATTTCATCCTCTGTCATCACAGCTGCGGCGCTGCAACCACATTGGGGACAAGCAGTCTTGATACGATATTCTTTTTCAGACATACGCACCTCCTTGGATGTGCATTTTACGTGTTGACTCAATACCAAATTGACAACATGCTTGAACCTGTTCCGTTACCCACATTTTAACGTCAGTGCAACGTATTCCTCATAATAAACGCCCAGATGAACCAAAGGATAGATGCAACATCTTCCATAGACAAGGATTTTCCCAAGACATTTCCCATGATCGACAACTACGTATCCGCCCTCGAAAAATTCGGGGCTTTCTCCAACGATCTGGTGTATCACGCCGTCATACCGGCCCGCGAAGCCGACTATGCCCGGCCAACAAAGCCATGGCCTGCAGCGATAGTGACCATGCTGAACGCCATGGGCATGGACAAACTTTTCAGTCATCAGGCCCAAGCCACGGATCTGATCAGATCCCGCAAGCACTGCGTTGTGGCCACGCCCACGGCAAGCGGCAAAACACTCATCTATACCCTGCCGGTACTGGAATCTCTGCTTGCCGATCCCCAATCCAAAGCCTTGTTCATGTTTCCATTAAAGGCCCTGGCCCAGGATCAGCTCAAGGGATTCAAGCGTTTTGCCTCACATCTCATAGGCCTTCCCGACCCTCTGGCAGCCTTATACGACGGGGACACCACCTCCTGGATCAGGACTAAAATCAAAAAAAATCCGCCGGCCGTCCTGCTCACCAATCCGGATATGCTTCATCTGGGAATTCTGCCCTTCCACGCCCAATGGGCATCCTTTTTCAAACACCTTGATTTTGTCATTGTGGACGAGGTGCATACCTACCGTGGGGTCATGGGATCACACATGGCTTGGGTTTTTCGCCGTCTCATCCGGATCTGTGCGGCCTACGGAAAAACACCCACCTTTGTTTTTTCCTCGGCCACCATCAATAATCCCGGCGAACTGGCCCATGAGCTTACGGGACTTGACGTGGAGGTCATCACCCGAAGCGGTGCGCCGACTTCCAAAAAACATATCCTGTTCCTGGACGGGCAGACAGCCGGAGCAGCCAGCACCTCCATCACCCTACTGCACGCAGCTCTGGCCAGAAAATTGCGCACCCTGGTCTTCACCCAGTCCCGCAAGATGGCTGAACTTATTTCCCTGTGGGCATCGCACAAAGCAGGTCCCTTGGCTGACCGTATCAGCCCTTACCGAGCGGGCTATCTGCCTGAGGAACGACGCAAAATTGAAAACGATCTGACCACGGGTAAACTGCTGGCCGTCGTCAGCACCAGTGCTCTTGAACTGGGCATTGATATCGGGAAACTGGATCTATGCATTCTGGTCGGATATCCGGGTTCCATCATGGCTACCTGGCAGCGGGCCGGACGGGTCGGCAGGGCAGGACGGGATTCGGCGGTCATTCTGGTCGGTCACGAGGATGCCCTGGACCAGTATTTCATGCGCCATCCCAAAGAATTTTTTTCCATGCCCCCGGAAGCGGCCGTCATCAATCCGGACAATCCCGTAATCATGACCAGCCATATCGAGTGTGCTGCCGCAGAAATGCCCATCCAGAACGACGAGCCTTTTGCCCGGCCTGATCATGTCCGCCAGGCTCTGCTCTCCCTGGAAAACAAAGGGAAATTGCTCCTTTCTGAAGACGGATCAACCTGGTTTTCGGCCCGAAAATATCCCCAGCGCGCGGTCAGCCTGCGGGGATCAGGCCATACCTTCAGTATTGTTGCCGGGAATAGAGGCGAGGTCATCGGAGAAATCGAC
>JAQVZR010000346.1 GCA_028708105.1 Desulfoplanes sp.
GCCGAATAATGTGAGGCATCGATACGGTGCCAAGGAAAAACAATGCCCCACACCATACTGACCATCGAAGACGATACCCTCATACGAGACACTCTTGTGGACTGGCTGGAAAACAACGGGTTCTCAGCACTCAAGGCACGTAGCGGCAGAGAAGGAATCGACGTGTTCAACCAGAAGCATCCGGATCTGGTACTCCTCGATTTGACCATGCCGGAAATAAACGGGCTCACGGTCCTTAAAACAATCCGCCTGCAGGACCCCGACGTACCGGTGATTATCGTCTCAGGAAGAAATGATATCAAGGCCGCCATCTCCGCGTTTAAGGCCGGCGCGTGGGACTATGTCACCAAACCAATCGCAAGTATGGATATTTTCAAGGCCACCATACTCAACGGATTGGAGAAAAAAGACCTCAAAGAAAAAGTCAAACATGCTGAAGAACGTTACAGTACCCTTATCCAAAACCTGCCCATCATCGTTTTTGCCCTTAAAAAAAATTTTCATATTGATTTCATCAACAGGACATGTGAAGAGATATTAGGCTATTCTGATATACAGTTAATTGAAAATAAAGGGCTTTTTTTTAAACGCATCCCAAAAGAAAACCGCAAGGAATTTTTTATGTCCCTGCGGTCATGGTTTACACAATCCAACACGCCTTTTTCTCTGGAATTCAAATTCAAGCACAAACGCGGATATCTTATGCATCTGCAGGCTCGTTTCATCGGGCTTTCAAACCCTAAATCTTCCGAGAATCCCGAGCGAGTGGAAGGGGTCATCATGGATGTTACGGAGCATCATTTTCTGGAAGAGGTTCTTGTGCAACGGGAAAAATTGAACCTCCTCGGAGCCATGTCCTCAGAAATGGCCCATCAATTCCGTAATCCCCTCATGTCTCTGGGAGGATTCGCGCGCATTCTGCAGCATAAGCACCCACTGATAAAAGAAACAGAAATTATCCTTAGCGAGGCCAAAAAACTCGAATCCATCCTGGAAGGAATCAATGAATACATCAAACCGGTTCCCATCACGCCCAAAGAATGCTCCGTCAACGATCTGCTCAGTTTCTCTCTGGATATGCTCAAAGAACTGCTGAACAGACAGGGCGTGAAGTACACATTGAACCTCACCGATCCCCTATCTGTAATCAAATCAGATGAAAACCTGATCCAGCAGGTGTTTATCAGCCTCATTACCCAAGTGGCATCCCTGGCCCATAATACCCGGATCACATTTTCATCATACGAAACATCCCAGCATGTGTGCATAGAACTGGATATTGCGCCCAAAATCATAAAAATCGAGCAGCCAGGGTTCACGCTCATGCCCTTTGAATGCCGGCAGGACAGCACCATGGCAGGCACATACCGGATGGTCAAAAATATTGGAGGCTACCTCTCCCTTCGACAGGAAGAAAATACCACATCCTTTACTCTTTCCCTGCCCAAGATATACCTGCTGGGATTACAGGAATTGGAAGAAAATATATAACCTATTTCGACTCTACGGTAATCTGTGTCTGGGAAAACTGATTTACAGCCAGTTCCACCCGCTTCAAGGTATCCACACATAACGCGACAGCGGCTTTGAGTGCAGCCAATCCTTCTGGCACTCCTTGCTCCCTGCCCTTTTTCTGCAACGTTTCAATGTCCTCCAGGACCTTTGCAAATTGTCCTTCCACGGCAGCAACCGATTCCGGACTTTCCCTGCGCACCAGTCCGGCATACACATCCATGGCCCTTTTCATATCAAAAAGGTAGCCGTCTATTTCCTCACACATAAACCGGGCTTTCTTCCCGTCCTCACTGCTTGCCTGAATCACGTCAAACTCCTTATGCTTTTTTCTGATAATCATGTCGTGACATGCTACCCGTCGGTACGTACTTCACGCACCAATAACGCCGCACACACGGCCTTGCTACCAGTTTCCTTTGATATTCTTATACAGGGCATAGGCAATCAGCCCGCCTACGATAAACCCAAACAAGCTCAACAGCCAGATATGCATAAAAACCACCTCCAGTACTCTTTGCCCAGCCACCCAAGCCAAACAGACCACGAGAAACCGCCCATACAACAACATGGCAGACAGACATGGATCACAATGAAGAGTCGGAGATACCTTCCCCCCCTGTCCTCGTCAAACGTTGAACCGCCTCCGACAAGCATGCTAGACAGCATCTCCACACTGCCTTAAGAACCAAGACACAACAACGACATCTGCATGAAGGAGATCTCATGGCAACAATAGTCCTCAAACAAGGACGAGAAAAATCACTTAAGCGCTTCCACCCCTGGATTTTTTCCGGGGCCATCCAAAAGGTGAACGGCAATCCTGCCCCGGGAGAATCCGTGGGCATCCTGGACGCCACAGGCCAGTGTCTGGGGCACGGCTCCTATTCGCCCCACTCACAGATCCGGGTCCGTGCGCTGAGCTTTGACCCGGACCAGGACATTACTCCGGAACTGATCCACCAACGTATCCAGCGAGCAATTGATGGCCGCAAACATATCCTTGCCGGCAACGGACCCGGGGCGTGCCGACTGATCAATGCTGAATCCGATGGACTGCCCGGCCTTGTGGTTGACTGCTATGACACCTTTCTGGTCATCCAGATACTGGCCATGGGCATGGAATGGTGGCGGGAAACCATTATCCAAACGTTGCAAACGCTGTGTCCTGACTACAGCATATATGAACGTTCGGATTCAGAGGTCCGGCGCAAAGAAGGACTGGATCTGCGGACAGGGCGTATTACCGGCGAGGAACCTCCCGATCAGGTTACCATCAGGGAAGATGCGGCCGCATATTTTGTAAACATCAAGACCGGGCACAAGACGGGATTTTATCTGGATCAACGCACCAATAGAACCAGGGTGGCCAGATATGCCGCCCATGCCGAGATGCTTAACTGCTTC
>JAQVZR010000347.1 GCA_028708105.1 Desulfoplanes sp.
GTGATCAGGGTTTCATTCCCGTCCAGGTCCAGGGGCAAACCAATAACTACGGCCTGAATGTTTTCGATCTGGATCGTGGTTAGAAGTTCGGCAAAGAAGGTCTCTCGCGTAGTGCGGACAATCGTTTTCAGGGGAAAGACCATGTCACTGTCCGGGCCACATACGGCCAGACCTACGCGTTTGAGACCGAAATCTATGGCAAGATAGCGTGGTGTGGACATGGGGGATCGGTTCTCATGATAAAAGGGAAGCTTACCAGGGGCGCACGTTACGGATTGGTCATGCACCTTTTTTTCTCTCCGCCTTTCGCGGTACAAATGGTATAAACCGCGAAGGACGCGAAGAGTGACGTATATCTTTTGCCTGTCTTATTTCGACGTCGTGCCGGCTCTAAGATTGACCACGCGTATTCCCTTAGTGGCCTTGGTTTTATGCACGGCTTTAAGGAATGTTTTTTTCCAATCCTTGCCCCCGTAGAGTTCTGCCAGATATTCTAAGGTATGCAGGACCGGATTGGGCCTGTTCATCTGGATAAGGGAGCGTTTGATGCCGATTTTGCACGACGGACAGCCCACAATCAGAGGTGCCTGTTCGTCATATCCCTTGAGGTCACGGGTTAGCTGGTCCTGTTTTTTTGCACGGATTTTATTGTAGATGACCGGTGAGGTCATGGCACCCATACCGGATTCGCCGCAGCAACCGGGGCTTATCTGGACGGGTCGACCAGTATGTTTTTCCAGTGCCCGGGCGTAGACTCCTGATGCCTTGGTCGGGTCCATTCCCGTCCATTCGGCGTGGCAGGCCGCATGATAGAGCAGGGGGGAACCGGTCGCGCTCTGGGGCGGGGCCAGGCGTTCAAGAAGAAACTGGACAACGTCCATGTGCCCCATGTCCTGTCCGCTTTCGGGGGGGCGGAGTCTGTATTCGGACGTACCTTCCCGACAGGTGCCGCATGCGGTCAGAAAGACAGAACATGATCGTCCTTGTTCACCGGCTTTGGCGATGGTTTGCTGGATGAGCTCACGGTTTTCTCTGCCTACACGTTGGTATGCTTCGCTGGAGCCTGCGGCCAGAAGCGGATACCCACAGCAGAGATGGACCTGGGGCATGACAACCCCGACGCCCGCCTGCAAAAGAAGATAGACCCCGGCCATGGCAATGGAAGGATAAAACAGTCCCGCTCCGCAGCCGGGGAAATAAAAGACGGTTTCGTGGTTGTCTCCTGCAGGCTGGGCAGGTAAAAATATGGACCCCTTTTTCAGGCCTAGGGGCTGGGACAGATTATTGAAGTCCAGACTTGGTCCCTCGCCCGTGAACATGGGATTGGACATGCGGTCCTTCCAGGGAGCGGGAAGGTGTTTGACGATTCTATTCTGGATTTCCTGGCCCACACTGGCTGCCTGGGCGGCCATGGGGAGAATCTTTTGCGGGTTTTTGCTCAGAAGCTTGAGTACATGAGATTTGAACGGATGTCCTCCGGCCCCCTTTTCTTCCAGATAGGAACGCATGTGCAGGGTTACGTCGCTGCTGTTGATTTTTACAGGGCACACTGCCGTGCATTTGCCGCAGGCCGTGCAATGGTCCACGATTTCCCTAAGCTGGCCCAGGAGCTTTTTGTCCGGTTCCCCCGTGTGCAGCTGGGAATAATAAATGGCTTCGATGAGGGCGCCCAGGGCGATGTTTTTGTTCCGGGGATGAAAGAGCAGGCCGCGCTCGGGCTGGAACATGGGGCAGACCTGCTTGCATTTGCCACACCTGGTGCAGGTCTGGATATCGATGAGCAGGTTGATGAGCCGATCTTTTCCTGGGATGGCGGTTTTGTTGATGTCCTTGATCAGTCGATTGAAGGAAAAGGTGTAGGGCAGGACCACCAGTTCCCGTTGGGTGAGCTTGCCGGGGTTGAAAATATTGTTAGGATCAACCTTGCGTTTATAGGCTTTGAGAGCCGTAATCTTTTCTTCCTGTTGGAAGGCTATCTTGGTGATGCCGATACCATGCTCTCCGGAAACTACCCCGCCCAGTTCCAGGACCCTGTTGGTTACCTTGACGACGGCCTCTTCGGCTAAATGAATCATCGTCTGGTCATTGGAATTGACGGGCAGGTTTACGTGACAGTTACCATCCCCGGCGTGCATGTGGTTGGCAACGATGATCCGCGTGTCGTTCAGGTCCTCGAAAATTTTATCCAGTTTGTCCTGGATTTGGGCATACTTGTTTTTAAGGTGCTGGAAAAAATAGAAGACCTGGAGTTCAAGCTCCTGTTCGGCAAGGTTTTCTTTGGTGATTTTTTCTTTGAGAATATCCGTTGTCACGGAAAGTTCCATCTGGATAAACTCGTCGTCCACTTCTACCCCGTCCAGGGCAGTGACCTGCTGCAAAGCCTTGCGGTACGCCTTGGCCAGGTAATGCAGGTTGATTCCTTCAATAAAATCGGAAAATTCAGGGATAACGGCCAGAGGAAGGACCACGTCTTCGTTGAGTTTGAATCCGCTGGTGCGTTTGGCAATGGCACTGAGTTGGTGGCGATCGTGCCAGAAACGCTCGGCTTCGATTTCATCCTTGGCTACAAAAATATCCACATTGTCATAGGGCCTGGTGATATCCACGATTTGCTGCATGGATTTTTCCAGGGCTTCTTCATCGTCCGAATCAATCTGGATGATGAGCACGGAAATGGGAGCACCCTCGAAAAGGGAGGATTTTTTGCGGTAATTGATGGCCTGAACATATTTGGTCCCGAATTCTTCCATGGCCGAGAGTTTAACCTTGTCTCCTTCCTTGCGGATGTCATCGCGCAGAGCGACCACACTCTGAATGACCAGCGAGGCGTTACGCATGGAAGATCCGAACAATTCCAGACACAGGACCCGGAAATGGTCCTGCTGGGGATGCAGGGTGAAGCACCCCTCGGTGAT
>JAQVZR010000348.1 GCA_028708105.1 Desulfoplanes sp.
CCCCTGATAATACCTGACAGGACGGATGCAGGCATACAGATCCAGGGTCTGACGCATGGTCACATTCAAACTGCGGAACCCCGCCCCCACAGGAGTTGTCAACGGCCCTTTCATGGCAAAGGCTGCCTGCTGCAAGCGGGTCAGGGTCTGCGTCGGCAAATATTCACCGGTTTCCTGTTTGGCCTTTTCTCCGGCCAAAAGCTCAACCCACTCAATCTTCCGACCGTCATTATAACTTTTGGCAACAGCGGCATTCAAGACAGGACGAGCTGCAGACCAGATTTCAGGCCCTACGCCATCGCCTTCAATAAAATAAACCTGTACATTCATATACGCTCCACACTCTGAATTTTTTATTGCAGATGCAAAACCAGCCACAGAAAAAACTTGAAATTTCGTCTTTCACGACATGCCCACGAGTATTTGCAGCTTAGAAGCATACCAGCTCATGCGCTCGTAAGCATTGATCCATGAGTCTATCTCCGCCGCACTGAAAATTGCGGTCTTGAAAGAAGATTTGGTTTAACAGGCCGTAACGTTAAACCAAACCACGTTTGAGGGGTTGAATTTTTTTCACCGCAAAGAACGCTAAGGAACGCGAAGAAAAGCAATAAAACAAAGCTCAATCTATCCCAGATTCTTCCCCCTTCGTGCCCTTCGCGGTGAAAAAAGAATTGAACTGTGATAACCTGTTCGAAAACTATGGTTCTGAAACTGGGTTTGGTTTAGTAAGTAATACAACATTTTATCTCACTACTTTATTTCGTGCTGATTTTCCAGTACACATTTTTGTGGAAATAAAAGCACATATCCCGGACATAGAAATTTTTCAAGGAATCATACTCATTGCAAATCAAAACAAAAATTGTAAGTATTCATCAGGGTCACAACCGGTTCTCAGATACGCACAAGGAACGCCGACGGTCAGGGCGGCCTTTTGAACAGGTTTAGTCTTGGTCACAATAAAGCTGTGCCCACAACGGACAGCCCGACCTGACCGCAGGCTTATAACACGATTCCTCCCGTTGTGAGTATCACAGCATCCGCTCTTCTCCCAAGGAGGTAGACAATGTCCACATTTCTCACATGGCACGGTCACGCAAATTTCGAAATAACAACCCCGGATCAGACCATTTTTGTTGATCCCTGGTTTTCCGGCAATCCCAAAGCCGATATTCCTCTGCAGGATGTGCACTCGGCCGATCTGGTTCTGGTAACCCATGATCATGGTGATCACCTGGGGGACGCCCTGCAGCTCTGCAGGCAGACTGGGGCCAGACTCGCGGCTCAGGTCGAAGTGGCCGGAGATCTCATACATCAGGGGCTGGACCAAAGCCAGGTTCTTAACGGTATCGGTTGTAATATCGGCGGAACCATTGAATATGCCGGAACCAGGATCACCATGACCCAGGCCTTCCATTCCTGCGTATCGGGCACTCCTGCCGGGTTCATCATCCGTCTTAAAAATGGCTACACCATCTACCACGCCGGAGATACAGGCATCTTTGCGGACATGAAAACCTGGGGCGAACTCTACCCCATTGACCTGGCCCTGCTCCCCACCGGTGACGTTTTCACCATGGATGCCGAGCAGGCGGCCCTGGCCTGTTCATTTCTGCAATGCCGCACCGTTGTGCCCATGCATTGGGGTACGTTTCCGGCCCTGGCGCAAAGCATGGATCACTTTGCGGACCTGGTCAAAAAAAAGGCCCCGGATACCAGAGTTGTCATCATGCAGCCGGGAGAACGGATTGAACTCGTCTAGCACGCCCAAGCCCATGGGACAAAAACGCAAAAAAGAACAGGCTCGGATAGCCTTAGAACGGCTTGCCAAACGCTATCCCAGCCCGAAGTCCGCTTTGCACTGGTCAACCCCCTGGGAACTTCTGGTGGCCACAGCCCTCTCGGCCCAGTGCACGGATGAACGGGTAAACATGGTCACTCCGGTTCTCTTTGCCCGCTGGCCCGACGTAGCCGCCATGGCCAGGGCCAACCCGGACGACGTAGAAAAGGTCATCTACTCCACGGGATTTTATAAAAACAAGACCAAAAACCTCCTCCATGCGGCCGCCACCATCATGGAAAACTTCCAGGGTGAAGTGCCCCAGACCATGAACGAACTGATATCCCTGGGCGGAGTGGCCCGAAAAACCGCCAACATCGTGCTCGCCAATGCCTTTGGCATCCAGGAAGGCATTGCCGTGGACACCCATGTCAAACGCATCTGTTTCCGCCTGGGACTGACAACCTCCACAAATCCTCAAGTGATTGAAAAAGAACTCATGCCCCTCTTTCCCCGCGCATCATGGGGAGACATTAACCACGGCCTGGTCCTCTTTGGCCGCCAAGTCTGCCCGGCCCGCAAACCGCATTGTTCGCAATGCGAGCTGGAAGATATCTGTCCCAAGATAGGGGTTTAAATAAGGAGGTAAGATATACGATTAAAAGCATATGCCATGTGACTATCCAGCATATTGCTTTTTTATAGAATCACGAGGCATATCGCTATTCCTGTAGGGACGGCTGGTCGTCCGGATGAACCCCATTTGTTGTCTGATACATTACGCTGAAGAACTATTGCTGAGAGGGGAATTCTCCTACAAATTACCAATAATATCTTATACCATTTGCGGTAGTTATTGACCAAAGAAAGCGGCTGGAAGCAGCTTCTACCTTGACGGCCAGAATTACCTCTGTAGTCATCAATACAAAATAGAAATGGTATTCTATCCTATTCCGTTATTTTACACCGCCCGCCGACTTTGATAAGGCCCCCTGCCATGCGCTATTACCCTCTTCTTCTGGATCTGCACGACAAGACCTGCCTGGTTGTAGGTACGGGCCGGGTGGGCATCCGCAAAATCAGAACCCTGCTCAAGGCCTCGCCGCACCGGGTTGCGGCCG
>JAQVZR010000349.1 GCA_028708105.1 Desulfoplanes sp.
GTGACCAGAAGTTCGAGAAATTTAACACCGTACACACCCAGGCTGCGAGTCCGTTTAAGGTGTTGGGCAAACATGTCTTTATCCGAGTTGATCCCGTTGAGGATAACGGTATTGATTTTGACCCGGATTCCCGCATCTACAAGTCGGGTGATGTTCGTAATCACCGTATCTACTGGAATCCTGGAGCGCACTATTTTGGTGAATATTTCTGGATCTGTAGAATGCAGGGACACATTGAATTTCAGGTTGCCAGCATAGGAGGCCGCCGCACGGACAAGATCGTCTGGGACAAGGCTTCCGTTGGTGACCACGGTAACGTCCGGGAGGATCCCTTCTTTATTCATCTTTTCTAAAATACGACAGACATCGGCATGGCGGAGCAGTGGTTCGCCTCCGGTAAATGTAATATCTGAAAATCCCAGAGGTGTGGCCTTGCGGATGAGAGAAACAATCTCGTCTACGGATTTATGCGGGTCAGGGCCCTGTCGATCAAGACCTTCGGAATGGCAAAAAAAACAGTCAAAATTACACCGTTTGCACAATGCGATGCGCATTTCACGGTGTTGGGTATGGATCTGCATAGGAGTCCTTAACGCGATATTTCGTTGATGTACTTAATTGTCTCATCTGTACATATAGGGATAGAGCATTCTTTTCATCTCAAGAACCCTGGTGAGCATCTCTTGCCATGAACCGATTTCCAGTACCGGCCTAAAATGCTCGTTATGCAGTTCTGTGGTTTTTATAACCTCCAGTACCTCAGCGCAGTGTTTTTCTGCATCCGGGAGGTCCATATCCTCATGATGCATATGGGCCAGGGGGAGCAGGGCCATGGCCTTGATGGTTGGGCCGCTATGACGACAGCGTTCCAGGGATATCTCATACCATTTTTGACGTATGGTTTTCTTTTCTGCCAAAAGGGCAAGGTTCAACGCCAAAAGCTGCCCCGGGTGTCCAGTGATTTCTTGGATCATGTTCTGGATTTCAGACCATAATGCCGGTGCAATGACCTGGCCGCTGTCCACATGAAGCCGCACTAGGCAATGGAGCTCGAAAGGGCTCATGTCTTTTACAGGCCATGAACCATCCTTGTCACGGCCGCATACGCGGCCCAGCTCCCCTGTGGCTGCGCTGAATTCCCGGGTTTCGATCAGTCCGAAGGCCTTGTAGAAGAGGTCGCGCTTCCATTCTTTGTTGCAATCACCGTCCACCAATCCGTCCCCAAAGGCATGCATGGCTTTGTCGAGGAATCCGAGGCCTTTTTTGTGGTATTTTGGGCCGCAAAAAAGAAAATGCTGCCCCAGTGTGCCGTAATATCGACCAAGGACGCTGTCTTCGCATGGGCCGGATCGCGTACATCTGCGTTCAAATCTTTTTTCCATCTCATGGATTTCTGTATCCAATGACATGGTAGCTTGGATGCGTTCCGGGAGTTCCGGGGAAAAATTGAAACAATTATGGCTGTTATTGATGGCCGTGCGGATGTAAAATAAGAGATTTTCCTGCTCTCCGTCATTCTGCCTGAGTACCTCTACTCTGAGTCCCTCTGCAATGTGCTGCCAGCCGGGGAACACATCAATACGTCCTCCGTGGTTGGCTTTATCCATGTGCAGCAATGTGATATCCCATGCCGGAGTTGTTCCTTGTTCTGCCAGGAACCTGACTGTACCCATGTCCAGACAGTCGAGCACTGCATAGCCGAGGGAATAATCTTTTCCTGTGGTAGAATGGCACCATTGCTTCAGTTGAGCTACAAGCGCTTTGAGATTGTCATCATGTTTGAGTCGTTCTCCAATATTTTTTTGGTTCTGCCATACCCATTTTTCCATGCCGGACTGCAATCCGCACAGTTCCCGGGCCATACCTGTTCCGGAATCAAGGACATCCTGGGCCGTTACCACTTTGTGTCCCAAACCCGGATCATGGCACCTCAGTACAGCTTGGGCCTGCCTGATCGTATCTACGGGTATGCATTCCAAGGTGGTTTCCTCGTCAAGGCACTCGTCAGGATGGAGGCGTCTGGGATGAAGAAAGACCCTGACTCCTTTACATGCACACCGCATTTTTTCCCATATGAGTCCTACCTGTTCAATCCTGCCATCCGGGGTCAATGTTCCTGTCGCCAAAATATCCGAGCAGTCCAGATTGTCTCTTGCGGCGATGGCTCCTAATAAGATGGGTAGTCCAAGAGAAGGCCCGTCCACGGTTTTTTTGTGATCTGCTGCATGGATGGGCCATACCCCAAGCATGTCGTTTCCTGTGCCGACAAAGATATCTCTGACAATGTCCACCGCGGCGCATGCCTGCTGGTCAAAAAGAGCACTTCCCCCTGGAAAAAGGGGGAGATGCGGGCCAGCTCCAACCATCGCCCATTGCAGTGTGCCGTGTCCCGTGACGGCTACGGGGATGGCAACTTTTCGCCATCTGGCATGGACAAGAATATCCAATGGTGTGTCACATCTGAGGAGTGAGCATACCCTGTTTTGTTCAAACCATGATCGGAGAAATATCGGGGCTTTTTCAGGTTCAAGAAGATACGCACACAGTAGAGTGGATACAAAAATACGAGAATCCGGGCAGGCCTGGAACATGGTGTCCAGGCCTGCCGGATTCTCGTTAAAATCTTCCCAGATGTTTGGGGAAATGTTTGCAATACTGGGATTCCAGTCAGGTATTTTCCCTATGCGCATTTTGGCAACCTGATGTTCCAGAGTCCATAGAGCTTCAATCCGTTGAGGCATGTTCCCCCCGGATGAGGAGAAGGATGAGTTTTCCTTCATCAAATTCCCGGCTCGAGCGGTCTGTAAAATCAATTTCAAAATATCCGCTTTCCAGGTCATGGGAAACCTCGCCTTCGTCAAACACTCCTGCGTGGTTCCACCAGGCCAGAAGATG
>JAQVZR010000350.1 GCA_028708105.1 Desulfoplanes sp.
CTTGACGAGATAATTCCTGTTCATGATCCACCTGCCTGTATTAATGACGTAAGAATAAAGCTCTGCACGGCACCATCTGCCAAACCACTCCCGACGATGAACGCTGCCGTGCGCATTGTTTTCCGGACCGCATACAAAAAAGGGGCAAGCCGCTTGAACACGGGTTGCCCCTCAGGTTACAAGCGGTCGGCGAAAAATGACACTACCACTCGCTCTGCTCCTTGACCCTGCGCTGACGGACCTTTGCACTCTTGACGATTTTAACCTCATTGCCGGAAGTGTACACCCGGCCCTGCATATTCATCTTTTTGAGCGCCTTGATAAAATTTGTCTTCAGCTTGGCGGAATCAATGGACGACTTATACAGATATTCATGATGGGTAGACGTGTTCAAAGCATTTTTCTTGGGACGATGGCTGTCATAGCCAGAAAAGATGACCAGATACTCTTCCATCTGCATCATATCATCAGCCGTAAAACCATCAAAGACAAGACTCCATTCGTTGAGCTGGCCACCGGGCTGATCCACATACCCTGAAAGCCTCTGGGCGATTTCAGCGCCCACATCCTGGCCGATCACCTTGGCAATCTTACCCACACCCTCAATGACATCGTTGCGGGAATAAGGCGTTTGCAGGGGCTGATACTGCTGGGGTTCGAGCTCAAAATTGCCCATCCTGGAGCCGGAATACACATCCAGCATCCGCCCCATGACCCGGGCCGTGGCCTTGGCCGAGCCGTATTGTTTTTTCACATTGGGATAGATGGAAAAGATAACCGCAACATCCACACCTGCGTCTTTGGCTACGCTGATGAGCTCCGCATCGGTTCTGCGCTGTCTGCCCTGAACATGAGTATCCAGGGTCATGGCGGTTTCGTCCTTGACGTCAAACCCCTGCTCCAACAGGGCATTGGACATGGCATTGAGCACCCGGTCATACACACGGGAGTGCCGCGGAATCGAATCCTGATCCCAGTCTTCGCCCATAATCATCACCCGGGGAAGATCTGCAGCCAAAAGCGCTCCGGCCATCATAAACATACACAACGCAATCATAGACGCCTGTACTACTTGTTTCATTTCCCGCCTCCTTTGTTTCAGTCAAAAACACGCAGGTTGTTTTACGTGTCAGCACCCCAATAGTGGTATACACAAACAAGGCGTATCCCGGACAAACAACTTGGTAAAAAAATACACAAGCCGTATAATAGCATACAGTTATGGTCGTATTTCTGTCCAAGCAAAACGTATTTCAAACGTTGTTACTCCATACACCTTGAATATACTGTAACAATGCCTTTTAGCTATGGATAACTCGTCCCAGAGATAGTTAAAGAATTTTTTTTTTTAATTCAAGAAAAATTTACACAAAAGGTATTACTTTTTCCAGTCCAATACCCACTGCTCATAACAGCCCTCACCACGAAACCTGCTTGACAAGCCGGGATATTATGGGAAGATCCCTCACCGTCCGATTCTTCAGTAACAATCTAGATTTTCTGCGTACTCAGGGACGAAAAAACCATTCAGAATATCAGGACAAAACATCTCTCTGAGGCATTTATCAGCCAATCTCAACAAGGAAGCACCCCGTGTCAAAATCATGGATCAAACAAAAACGCGGCGAATTCGTGCGTGACGTGCTCAGAGACTTCTGCCTGGTCAGCCTTCAGCTGGAAAACGAGTTTAAACATTACGACCAAAAAGATTTCACCCGGTTCACCTTCTTCAAAAACCTTCTGGGGGCCCGCAACAACAAAGGGCAGCTGTGGCGTCTTAAAGACACAGCGCATCTGCTGTTCCAGAATGAACCCAAAAACAATGTCATCGCCCATTATCTGGACTGGAGCGTGGGATATATTTTCCATGAATGCATGAAGCTCATGGAGGACAGTTACCAACGCAGACATTACAAACCCTGGTTTGAATCTCTCCCCCCCAAGGAAAAGCTGGAACCCGAGGAAGTGCTTATCGGCACGGAACTGTTCATGCTCATCGAACAAACCAAGGAAAGCATTGAACGTGAAATCAAAAGGGTCAGGTTTCTCCTGTTCCACTGCCGCCGGATGCTCACCATTTACTTACCGGACCACCATAAGAACCCCTTGCTGGCTCGATTCATTTATGACCAGAACGATCTGGTCCGCCAGGTCTTCCGCAGCGGGTATGATGCTTTCATCCAGGCTATTTACAAAAACAGCCGAGAACAATTATATATCCTCGCCTCCCAGAGCCTTGAGCAGGGAGGCTGGCACAAAGAGGCCCGCCTGGCTCTCAATCAAGCCCGGGAACATTCCCAGGAAAACACAACTTCCTTGCAAGCCTAAAAAATACCTGATAGTCCTGTAGGCCTTATTAGTCTGCGAAGTATATTTTTTTTCTTAGTTAGAAATAACGTGTTGCCCCAATCGCAAGAGGAGGATTTTTTTATGAAACGCTTGATCGGACTCATTTTTTTGAGTGCTCTCTTGTTCAGCTTCGGCTGTGCCAAGAAAACAAAAGTGTCCTGCCCTGAACCTCAGACGTCCCAGCAGGAAGTAGTGGTCGCCGAGGAAGTTGTCCCGGAACCTATGGTCGAAAAAACGGTCGTTGTCCCAGAACCGACGCCTATGGAAGTCTACGAACAGGATTATGCCGAACTTCCCACCCAGTACCAGGTTGCCAAGGGCGATTGTCTGTGGTGGATTGCTGAGTTTAAGCAGATCTACAACGATCCCTTCATGTGGCCCCTGATCTACAAAGCCAACCGTGACAAAATCAACAATCCAGACCTGATCCACCCCGACAGGTCTTCTCCATCCCCAGAAATTTCACGATGGAAGAACTCGCAGCCAGCCGGAAACAGGCAGGTGCTCCCAAGCCATACATGGCTCCCAAGGATGCC
>JAQVZR010000351.1 GCA_028708105.1 Desulfoplanes sp.
GTGGGAGCCATGGATATGTCCAGACAGAGGTTAGTATTCGCTGCCGTAGATGTGTATACTTCATGACGGCTGGGGTGCCCTTGCCGGGCCAGGGCGTTGAAGTTCATCGTTTGGAATTCATTATCATAGCTGAGCACGTTGTGCCGTTGTAGTGAATACATGGCCTCCTGATCCAGAAGATCAAAGAGAAATAAATCGCGCATGTCGGCATCCAAGAGGCCGAAAATATTTAATAGGGCCGGATTATAGCTTAAAACGGATCCCCTTTCATCGACGACCAAGAGCCCGTCGGCCATGTTATCAACAATAATATCCAGGTATAGACTCGTATCCTGCAATTCTGCTGTGGCATCGTGGATTTTTGTTTCCAGACTGTGTACGAAATCATTGATCCGCAGGGCCATGCTTTGCATGGTCAAGGCAAGCATGCCAAACTCGTCGTCCGTGGATATAAATATGGGAGTATCGAAGTGCTGGGCCGCGAGTTTATTGGCATACTGTGTCAGGGTGCTCAAGGGTTGTGAAACCCGGCGGATGAGGAAAAAGGTGATGATAATACAGAGAAAAAGTACGCCAAGGAGGATGACCTGCATTTTTATAATGGCATTGACAATGTAGGTATTGATTAATCCCATGTTCATGCCGATATGCACATACCCTGCCTTGCCCATGAGGATGGGCGAGCAAACATCAAGATAGAGCGGGGTCTGTAACAATGTGGGATGAACAATCCCGTCTTTGGTGTGCGAATCCGGGGTGTTTGTGGTTATGATTTTGAGAATATCTGGAGGTATGGTGGGAGAAAATGTATGCGCAATGATGTCGCCTTTTTCTGTTTTGACCAGGGCGTAGGCCACTCCTCTGATGTCCAGATACTGATCAATGATGGACTGATCGGTGGCGGCATCCTGCCTGAGGAAAAGTTCCGGCAGTGATGTGGAAATACTGTTGCCGATGGCGAGGGCCTTGGATTCGTATTCCCGGGTGAGGTGATCATAAAGTATCCAGCCGGATATGCCGGAGCAGGCTGTGGCGATGATCCCGAAACCAATGACAATAATAGCCAGAGTTTTTTGGAATAGTTTGGATTTGATCGTTGAGATCATTGGATGATGCCCTGAAAAGATGTTGGGTCTATGGGGGCTATGGTTCCGTTGGCAAAGGTGATGAAGTGAACCTGATTCTGTATCTGGTTGGTGTTTGTATCCACGTGCAGGGGAGCACCAATCCCAATATCCAGGCCTTCCAGCTTGGCAAACGCTTCGGGAAGGTCTTGGGCCCGGGGAGAAGCCCCCATTCTTTTAAGTAGTTCGACCAGTATCTTGGCATTGAGGAATCCCTCAAAGCTGATGGGACCGGGAGAATAACAGGTTTGGCATGCTTTGAACATTGTCGTTTGCATCCCTTGCTTTTGAAAAAGACGGTTCAGTTCCATAAATTCACGCCCTGCCGGAAGAGATGGGTCCGAAAAAAAAGGAACTACTTGAGAATTGATGAGGTTTTGCAAATAGTTAGTTCTTTTTTTAGGTTGTAATGTCCCCAGGAGCGAAGCGATGGTGTCAGGGTCGACAAAGGAAATGTTGGCAATGGGGACGTTCAGGCCCAGGTCCCTGGTGTCACGGATGAATCCTGCCGCAGCCTGGGAGGCGGCAATGCAGATGATGACATCGGGATTGTGTTTTTTAAGGAGGGACACCTCGGAGTGAAAATTGCCTTGGAAGAGTTTCCCTCGGGGGTACGATGCCTGGGCGACCAAGGTCATCCCGTGTTCTTTCAACGTATGCACCGTACTCTGCCAACCTGAGCGGCCGTAGGCGTCCGTCTGGTAGAGAATGGCGAACCGTGAACACCTTTTTTTGATAAACATGTCAATCAGGGCCCGGATTTCCGCATCATATGAGGTTCGAAATTCAAAAATTCGGTGACGGTATAGTTGTTCGTACAACGCATTGGCCCCGGTGAAGGGGAACAGGAGGAACAGGGGCCGGGCCTGATATTTTGTGAGGAGCGGCAACATGCGGGTTACGGTGGGGGTACCGACATAATTAAACAAACAGAAGACGTTGTTTTGTTCGACGAATTGGATGGTATTGGCGATGGTCGGTTCGGGATTGTATCCGTCGTCTAACGCGAGCAATTTGAGGGCATTACCTGCAACGCCACCTTGTTCATTAATATACCTGATATACGCCATGGCCCCCCCATACAGTTTGCATCCCAGATCCTGGCTTGGTCCGGAGAATGCGGCAGACATTCCCAGAACAATATCTTTGGATATGGCTGGAAGCACGGTGCAACTGTTCAATAACAGTAGCGTCACGCTGCAGAATAAAAATTTCCGCCAACGTTTTCTGGAAGGGTACGGTTTTGCAAGCATGGTCATGTTTCCTGGGGTTGGCCCGCGTGGCAGAAAAAAGGGGCCGTGGGGTAAGTACGCATCTCCTGTCTGACGTTATCCAGTGGGTTCTGCGTACATCGGGACGTATGGCGTATGAGGATCAGGAGGTTTGTACTACTTTTTGTAATGCTGCGACTGCCTGGCTAGGAGAGGGAGCCGAACAGATGGCCGAAACCACTGCAATTCCATCAGCTCCCGAAGCCATAACCATGGCTGCATTGTTGGTCGTAATCCCGCCGATGGCCACCAGCGGGTGGCAAGAAAAGTTGTGGGCCTGTCTGAGGCCTTGAATGCCCCATTCTGCCGAAGTGTCTGTTTTTGTTGTGGTCGGAAAGATGGGACCCAGACCGAGATAATTGACGTCCAGGGACTGTGCTTCGTGAAGTTGTTCTTGCGTATCGATAGAAAGTCCGATGATTTTATCATATCCCAAGAGACGGCGTGCGTCGGCGTAGTCCATATCGTTTTG
>JAQVZR010000352.1 GCA_028708105.1 Desulfoplanes sp.
TTCATATGGTACTCCATGAATCTGTTTGCTTCCTTTTAGGAAAAAATATGCCATAATGTAATATTCTGTATTTGTTATCGTTTTTATTTGATACGATGTAATCTTCCGATATTTAAAGACGGAAAAGTTTCTTTTTACTGCGTATCGTCCGGTAAATAAGGAAATTTATGTAACATATTTTCTGTGTGGCTGCATGAAATATTGAGTATTTTTTAATGCTATGGATATGGAATATGGAAGACATGCGCTGCACCATATTTTTTACTGGAATGAGTATATATGAATCATCTTGGTATTATTTTTTGTATGTATGTTTATAATACACAATGGCTTTGAATGATAAAAATAATAATACTAATGATATAGTTTAAATTTTATGTATTATGATGGTGCATGTCTATGCAGATCATGTGCTATCATGTTTTTGTGTGACGATTGAATATACTTTCTGTGGCATTGACCATTAAATTATGGTTGTTTTTATGTGATCGATGCATGATCAGTGTCTCCATTTTTCAAAGATGCGTCTTGTTTTTGGGAGGCCTCGACGTGGTGATCAAAAAAAGAATGACGGCCATGACGCGTTGGGAAGAATACGATCTACAAAGCGGGGTCTGTGATGGTAGCTTTCATCTCTCCGTTAGTTCTTTTTAAGATCTTATATGACCGTTTGACAGAAAATTGTGTGATTTTTTTGCGGAAACTGTTTTATGTTGCCTATGCTTGTATGTCTAACAGTGAGGAGATACCATCGAATGCCGTTTGTTGAATGGCGGGAAACCGTTGAGGGACTGGTTGAACCTGTCAGTGCTCAAAACCTCTTGAAATGTTCCAGTCCCGGTGCTGGTTGTGAGCCTGTGGAAACATGTTTTTTGTGTGGACCGTGTTCATCCTCTTTGGATGTTGCATGGCATTTATTTGCGTCCGGCAGCCTGGAAATCTGGGATTCGGTCATATGTCTTTCCCAGTGGGCAGGCCGGGGACAGATGCGCAGGGCCTGGATGTCGTTTCCCGGCAACCTCTATGCCGCATGGCGATGGCCGGTTCCACCTAAGGGATGGGACACCCTTCTTCCCCTTGTTGCGGGCTATGTGATCCAGGATTTTTTTGCCGGGCAAGGGATTGATCTGCAGATTAAATGGCCTAATGACCTGTTATTTGAGGGGCGCAAAATCGGTGGAATCCTTATTGAAGAAAAACAGGATGTGATTCTGGTCGGGGTGGGCATTAATCTGGTTTCATCACCTGACCGGGATATGCTTCGCAATGATACTTGCATGTCTGCCGGTAATCTGGCCGTTTTTTTTTCAGATGCGGATTTTGTACCATTATGGGCAAAACTTGTGTCTCGTGGGCGTTCCTGCTACACATCTTTGTTCACATCGTATAATCCTTCCGGATTTGCTTCTCATATTACTCCGCTTCTGGCTTTTATACACCAGAATGTTCGCGTTATTACAGGGGAAGACGAACATCATGCTCGCCTCGTGGGATTATATGCAGACGGAGGTCTCGTCCTCGAATCTCATGGAACCCGAGAAGTTTTGTACTCTGGGAGCATTCTACCTCTTGCATGAATCAGATTTTGATGTGTGCAATAAGGCATTGCTGTGCTGATCAACCATACTATGAAACGTGGAGCCGCCATATCTATGACAAAGAAAACTTTTGAAGATGTTGTCGCGTATTTACAAGGAAAAAAAATTCTTGTCGCCAACCGGGGTATTCCAGCCCGGCGTATTGTCCGCTCCATCCGCGAAGTTTTTGGGGCTGTTCCCATCATGACAGCCACTGATGTGGATAAGACCGCGCCCTTTACGACCTGTGCCCAGGAGCTCCTGCTTTTGGGGGATAATCCTCGTGCCTATCTGGATGTGGACAGGATTATTGCCAAAGCCAAAGCGCGTAAGATTGTGGCTATTCATCCAGGCTGGGGGTTCGCCTCCGAAGACGAGACCTTTCCGCAGAAATGCAAGGAAGCCGGGATTGTTTTTATCGGACCGGAAACCGAGGCCATGCGTTTTCTGGGCAACAAAGTGCAGGTACGCCAGCTGGCGAAAAAACTGGATATTCCCGTTGTTCCCGGGTCTGAAGGGGCTGTAAGCCTTGAAGATGCCAGGGGAATGGCCCAGAAAATGGGTTTTCCCGTTATGCTCAAGGCCGAAGGCGGCGGTGGTGGCCGGGGCATTTATGAAGTTTTCCAGGCCGACCAGCTTGAAAGTGCATACTCCAAAGCTTCTGCTCTGGCTCAGGCTTCGTTTGGCAATCCCCGATTGTTTATAGAACGCCTGCTGACATCCGTCCGGCATATTGAGATCCAGGTTATCGCCGACAAGTACGGTAACGTGTTTGCCTTCGACGAACGTGATTGCACTGTTCAGCGTAATCACCAGAAGCTTGTGGAAATCACACCTTCGCCCTGGCCCAGGATGACTGCCGAATTGCGTGAGCGTCTCAAAGACTATGCAACTAAACTTGTTAAAGAGGTTGGATACTACTCTCTGGCTACAGTGGAATTCCTCGTTGATCAGGATCTTCATCCTTATCTCATTGAGGCCAATACCCGGTTGCAGGTGGAGCATGGTATTACGGAATGCCGTTACGGTATTGACCTCGTGGAAGAACAGATAGCAGTAGCCTTTGGAGCTCAACTGCGTCTGACCAATGAAAATACCTTGCCCTCCAATTGTGCCATGCAGGTCCGGGTCAATTGTGAGGATCCCCAACAACAATTTTCTCCCAATATTGGTGTCATAACCCGATACCTTTCTCCTGGCGGACAGGGAGTGCGCGTTGATTCCTGTATTTCCGGAGGATACGAGTTCCCATCTCAGTATGACTCTGCGGCCTCATTGCTTATCACC
>JAQVZR010000024.1 GCA_028708105.1 Desulfoplanes sp.
TGTCTCCGGACTCCATGCCTGTGGGTGGGACGGACCTTGGCGCAGCCATAGAAATGGCCATGCAGGCCTTTGATCCCGAAGAATCCTCGGACAAGGCCATCATCCTGATTACCGACGGGGAAAAAACGCTGGGGGACCCCCTGGGCATGGCCAAAAAAGCAGCCGACGAACACATCAAAATTTTCTGCATCGGTATCGGCAACCCCCAGGGCGCGCCCGTCCCAGGGGGAGAGACAGGCTTTGTCAAAGATGAACACGGGACAATCCTGCTCTCCAAACTAGACGAACAGACCCTGCGCCAGATTGCAGCTATCACGGGGGGGGGCTATGTTCAGTCCACCACCGGCGACATGGACCTGGATACCATTTACAATCAGGAAATCCGGGGGACCATGAAAGCATCCACCCTGAGCGGGGGCAAGAAAAAAACCTCCATCGACCGGTATGCCTGGCTGCTGGGCCTGGCTCTTGCCGCCCTTGTAACCGATCTGCTCATCCTGTGTCCCAAAAACGCGCTCTTTGCCTTCCTGCTTCTGACAGGCCTGACCGCTGTCCCCAGCCAGGCCCGGGCAAACCCCTTCACCACCCAGGGGCAGATGGGCGTGCAGGCTTATGTGCGTAAAGAATATCCTGCAGCCCGAAAACATTTTCTTAAAGCACAGGTGGATGATCCCGAAAACCCCGACCTGGCCTATAACCTTGGGAACACGGCCTATAGGGAAGGTCATTTCGAGGAAGCAGCAACTTTTTTTGCCACAGCAGCCACGTCCAAAGATCATGACATGCAGCACAATGCTCTGTACAACCAGGGCAATGCACTGGTTCGCTTGCACAAGCTGGACGAGGCATTAAAGGCCTATGAACAGGCGGCACAGCTCGCCCCTGACGATAAGGATACCCAAGACAACATCACCTTTGTCAAAAAAATGCAGGCACAACAAAAACAGCAGAAAAAACAGGATCAGGGAAAGAAAAAACAGGACCAAAAGGAAGGCAACGAGAAGTCAACGCAGAACAAACAACCAGCAGACGAACAGAAAAAAACGCCGAACGGAAAGGGACAGGGGGATAACAGCACTCAACAGAACCCTGCTCCTGACAGGACGGATCAAGCCAAAACAAATTCCTCACACCAGCATCAGGACATTTCCAAATCAGCCAAAACACCGGATGCTATAGCTCAAAAAGATTTACCCAAACAGCAAGAACAACAAGCAGCTCAGGGCAAACCGCAGGACAAACCCAAAACGCAAACACCGGCCCAAGCCCACGATGCAAATATGCTCAACCGTCTCAAAGATCACCCGGGCCAGGCCCTGATGCCCAGGTATGAAAAGCGGACCGTGGAGAAAGATTGGTAAAACGCGAAGGACGTGATGCCTGCGCCCGGAACCTTCAGACCGCTATCCTGGACACGGGTATCGCGTCGTTTTCCGTGCAAAAATCAAAAAGCCGGTATGCGCCACCATCCGGTCGTCGGGGCGCAAACGTTCTGCGTTGACCTTATACTTGCGCAGTAGAATTTCCAAAACCTCTACTTCACCAAACGAACTTTTTTCGATTCCGGCTAAAAGGTCCTGGACCTGGTTGGTCGTGGGGAGCAAAAAGCCAATAGTCCCTCCAGGGGTCATGGCTGCAGCAGCTTGATCAAGATATTCCCAAGGAGTACGCACATCCAGAAAAAGCGCATCCACTTCGGTCTGCTCAAAGCCCTCCGCGATGTCCTTGCTGAACCATTGCACCCGGGAAGCCAGACCAGCCCAATCCAGATTCTGCCTGCACAACTCGCTGAACTCCTCACGCCGATCGTATGAAAATACGGTTCCTGTGTCGCCAACGAACCAGGCCAGAGCGAGGGTCATCCCTCCTGATCCGCTTCCCGCTTCAACAACCCGTTTACCGGGACCAACGCCAAGACGGAGCATCGTGTACCCGATATCTTTGGGATACATGATCTGCGTATGACGTTTTACGCCCTTGATAAGATCGTATAATGTTGGCAATAAGATGGAATAAGGTCGCCCCAGATGGGTCAATGCCTGTCCTCCGAATCCCTGTTCCAGGACATCGGCCATTTCCAGTTTCCCGTCATGGGTATGCAGGGTTACTTCCGGATTTACAATCCGAAAGTAACGCTTGCCCTTGGGGCTCACTAACATTACCAATTGACCAGCTTGCGGCATGGAATCTCTCTTTTTTTGTTTGGGGCGAGGTATCCCGGGAGCAGTAAATCTGTCAAGAATAGGACATGCCCCTGAAAGTCCCGATGAACCATGCCTTTGTGCGGAAATGCGATGCAGCGTGTTTGAACAAAAACACGTTCCTGCATGGGGTATCCCAGGCACGGATTTCGTTGCAGAATCTACAAGAGTTACAGACGTTTTGCCCCATAGTGTCTGCATGCATACATCTTTCATTGTTGACAAGGAATTGTTTTCATGAATTTTAAATATGTTTTTGGCCCCGTTCCTTCCGGCAGGCTGGGACGGTCTCTAGGTCTTGATCTGCTGGGAAACGCTATATGTGACTTCGACTGTCTGTATTGTGAAGTCGGCCGGACACGCATCCATACGCAAGAACGAAAACCATGGGTTCCGACCCACGCCATTCTGCAAGAACTTGAACAATGGCTCCAGCTCGACCTGCCAAAACCGGATTTCATTACCCTGGGCGGCAAAGGCGAACCCTGCCTGAACAGTGACATGGGTGCTATCATTGAGGGGGTCCATACTCTTGCCCCGGATATCCCCGTGGCGGTATTAACCAATGCCACTCTCCTCGCCGACCCCGAGGTCCAGAAAGAACTCAGTGCAGCCCAGGTTGTTCTGCCCTCCATGGATACCCTGGTTGAGACCGAATTTATACGTTTGAACAAACCATGTCCGGGACTCACCCTGCCAGGTATTTCCCAGGGTATACTGGACTGGGCGTCACATTTTGCAGGCAAAATCTATCTTGAAATCCTTCTCGTTGCCGGCATCAACGACACAGAAAAGAATCTCGAAAAGCTCACAACATTCTGTCACAAACTTCAGCCCAACCGCATCGATGTGGTCACCATGACCCGCCCCGGGGCAGATATTGCGGCCCACCCGGTGGACCATACAACACTTGCCCTCTGGCAAAACGCATTGGGAGCACAACGTACGCTGATCAGCGCCGCAGATCTCAGCAAGCGTGGAGTACCTATTTGCATACAGCCAGACCAGCTTGAAAAAGCCATCATAAATTCCATTACCATCCGTCCCCAGACACCTGCTCAGATTGCAGCGGCCATGGGTACCAGACTTGTGGACGTGGAAAAAATACTGTCCCGCCTTCTCAAAATCGGACATATTATTCGGATCACCCAAGACAACGAGTGGTACTATTCCCTTGCCAATCAGGAGAAGGGATAACACCCAAACAAAATTTCATGATGATCAAGGTTAAAGGTGCCTTTTTTTTGCAGCGCGCAGAGCACGCCCACGTCCATCCGGATTTCGGCCGCACACCTTGTACCATCACCAACTTTTCATGACTATCGAGGAAATTATGGCCGACAACAAAAGTCGACGTAAGATGTTTATCAGCGTCCTGCCCGGAGAGCAGGTCGAAGTGGTCCTGGCCCAGGATGGCCGGGTTGAAGAATATTACGTAGAAATGGTCCACCAAAGCAAAACCAAAGGTAATATTTACAAGGGCAAAATCCATAACATTGATTCAGCCCTGCAGGCAGCGTTCATCTCCTACGGGGCCGCAAAAAACGGTTTTCTGCAGGTGGATGAGGTCCATCCTGAATATTATCAACAGGGAACCAAACGGAAAAAAGGCAACAAGTATCCTCTCTTACAAGAAGCCCTCAGACCAGGCCAGGAAATCCTGGTCCAAGTGGTCAAAGACCCCACCGGCTCCAAAGGTGCGTTTCTGACCACCTATATTTCCCTTCCCGGCAGATATATCGTTCTCACTCCAGGACGTGAACAGCTGGGAATTTCCAGAAAAATCGAAGACACCAAGGAAAGAGCACGCCTGCGAGCCATCTTTGAAGAGCTCAAAATTCCCGAAGGGCTGGGCCTTATCGTCCGCACTGTCAGTGAAGGCCAGAGCAAGACCAGCCTGGCTCGCGATTTCCAATTTCTCAAACGACTGTGGAAAGATGTACGCAAACGAGGTGTGGAGTCCCCAACCCCAAGCCTGGTTTATGAAGAGAAGGATTTGGCCTTCCGCGCAGTTCGCGACTATTTCACCCAGGACGTGAGCGAAATCTGGGTCGACCATGACGAAACAAGCAAACTGGTCAAAGAAACCGTGACCTTGCTCTATCCACGTCGAACAAAAATGGTCAAACAACATACGGATTTCGAGAATACCCTGTTTGAACGTTTCAATATCGAAAACCAGCTCAGCCAGATCTTCAGCAGAGAGGTCAATCTCCCCAGCGGCGGTGAACTCTGTTTCGATCAGGCCGAAGCCCTGATGGCTGTGGATATCAACTCCGGTAAAATCGGCGGCAAGAAAAATTTCAAGGAAATGGCCCTGCGCACCAATCTTGAAGCAGCTGAAGAAATCCCCCGCCAATTGCGCCTGCGCGATGTAGGCGGACAAGTCGTAATCGATTTCATTGAAATGAAGGACCGCAACCACATTTTACAGGTGGAAAAAACCCTCAAGGCCGCCATCAAAGGCGACAAGGCCAGAACCGACGTGGGCCGGATTTCCAAATTCGGGCTCATGGAAGTCATCCGCCAGCGGTTGGGCACATCGGCACTTTCCCTGAGCATGGAACCCTGCCCCCACTGCCACGGAGTGGGTGTACGACGCAACCTTGAATGGCGGTCCATGCAGACCCTCAAGGAAATCTATCGTCAACTGCGCCGAAAAGATTGTCCGTCCCCCTTTGAATACTACACCAGCCCCGATCTCCTGGCCCATATTCTGAATCACAAACGGGATATGATCCATCAGTTTGAACAGGAATTTGCCAAAGACATCTTTCTCAAATCCAACGATGCAGGTATCGTCTAAACCAGGACGTCGCATGCAAAACGGGCTTTCGCCTCAACAGCGTACCCCGCAAACAGAAATCCCCCTAGGGCTGCCCGTCTCCCCTTTCACCCACAAAAGCATCAGGTCCGTTGTATGGCACCCAAACGCATTCTCCTTCACATCTGCTGTGGCCCCTGTGCCATCTATCCCGTTCAAGCCCTGCGCGAACAGGGATTTGAGGTCATTGGCCTGTATTTCAATCCGAACATCCATCCATTGCAGGAATATTTAAAACGCAGAGAAGGGTTGGTCGAAACAGCCGAGCGTCTGAAGCTGAAGGTTATCTATAAAGACGCAGATTATGACCCTAAGACGTATCTGCGTGCAGTGGCCTTCCGCGAAGCCAACCGCTGTTTCCACTGCTACACCATGCGGTTGGAAAAAACCTGGTCTGTAGCCAAAAGAGGTGGGTTCGATGCCTTTTCCACCACCCTGCTGTACAGTAAATTCCAAAAACACGAACTCATTGCCAGCCTGGGGCGAGACATAGCAGGACAGGGCCAGACAGCCTTCCACTACCAGGACTTTCGCCAAGGCTGGAAACAAGGCATTGATCTTTCCAAAGAGTGGGGCATCTACAGACAGCAATACTGCGGATGTATTTATAGCGAAATGGAAAGGTATCATAGTGACCTTGAAAAGGTGATTGAAAAAAAATGATGCAGGGTTGGGATAGGTTTTTAGGTGTTAGGTTTTACGTGATAAGCCAAAACCAGTTTGAAATATTAAGTTTCCATTCACTCCGGGGAATACATCGAGGTCTGTAGGGGCTCCCCCCCGTGGGTGCCCTTTTCGGATAACACCTCCAGCCTACGGATTCTGAACATATAAGGGGCAGACCCATGTGCCCATAAGGGGCAGCCACGGGGGGCGGCCCCTACGATTGGTTCATCCGGGTAATGCCAACATGGCATCTAGAATGCCTCTTGTATGGTGCAACAGATGCTCTTTTGCCGGATGAGCCATACATTCCTCATAGTCGTTTCAATTCACGCGAATGAAGGGTTCCCCCTTAAAACTTAACACCTAAAACTACCCTCCCCCCCTCATGCTCCTTTACATCCACGTTCCCTTCTGTCGCAGCAAATGCCGCTACTGCGCCTTTGCCTCCGGGCCTTTCAGTACAGAGGCCATGCATTGCTATGTGCATCTGCTCATCCGGGAGATGATCTTCTGGAAAGAACGGATCGCCCCCCGGCAGATTGAAACCATCTATTTCGGCGGTGGGACCCCTTCGCTGGTAGCGGCCGCAGATCTGGCCCGTATCCTGGATGCGATTTTTTCTCTTTTTGATGTCCATAGCGACGCAGAAATCACCCTGGAAGGCAATCCCGAATCAGCCAATGACCCGGCGTATCTCCAAGCCCTTTATTCCCTGGGCGTGAACCGACTGAGCCTGGGGGTACAGAGCCTGAATCCCCGACATCTAGCCATGCTGGGCAGAATCCATTCTCCCGAACAGGCGATACAGACCGTTACACGAGCCCGCGAAGCCGGGTTCCAGAATATCAGCCTGGATTGTATATGGGGCATCCCGGGCCAACGTCCCGACGACTGGTTTAAACAGATCGAACAGTTTACAGCCCTGCACCCGGAGCACCTGTCCTGCTATGGTCTGAGTGTTGAACCGGGCACTCCCCTCGAACGGGACGTGGATCAGAGACTCCTGATTCTGCCAACCCAGGATGACCAGGCCAGAATGTTCCTTGAAGGCACAGCACTCCTTACATCATACGGCTATCATCAGTACGAAATTTCCAATTATGCTCTCAAGGGATACCAAAGCCAGCACAACAGCGGGTATTGGGAGGGTCGTGAATATCTCGGTCTGGGACCTTCGGCAGTCTCTACCGTGGACCATAAACGCTGGCAAAACCCCCTGACCCTCACCGCCTATGAAACAGCGGTGCACCAAAAGACCCTAGACGGCCATCCCCAGGAACTGGACCCCACGGACCTGCGCAACGAACATATCATGCTTTCTTTGCGTACGTCCAAAGGACTAGACCTGCGTGCCTACGAACAGACCTACGGCATACCGTTTCTAGGAACATACCAAAATCTGATAGAAGCCTTGCACCAAAACAATCTTGCGCATATCAAAGAAGGATCTCTCTGCCTCACGCCCCAAGGCATGCTCGTCAGCAACAGCATCATTGCCGATTTCATGGACACGCCAACGTCATCCAAAACCCAGTAAGTTCTCATGTACGGCAAACTTTTCAGTCAATTTTTGCTTCCCTGAATCTCACCAACCTATCCTAAGGTCAGCAGCATGAACCAGCCTTACAACGACCTGCCCATCGGGGTGTTTGACTCCGGTGTCGGCGGTCTCACTGTCCTCAAGGCCCTGCGGGACGAACTTCCTGCAGAAAAATTCATCTATCTGGGAGACACGGCCCGCCTCCCCTACGGGACAAAAAGCCCGGAAACAATCACTCGCTATGCATTACAAGTGGCTGAAAAACTCATTGCCCGGCATATCAAACTTCTGGTCATAGCCTGCAACACCGTTTCCTCCGTGGCCCTGGAAGTTCTGCGAAAGACCTGTGCGCCGGTACCTGTCATCGGGGTTGTGGAGCCAGGTGCCCAGGCCGCATGCCAGGCGTCCATAACCGGACAGATTGCAGTCATCGGCACGGAGAGCACCATTGCTCGAGGAGCTTATCAACAGGCCATCCATGCCATTAATCCTTCGGCCTACATCATTACCAAGGCCTGTTCTCTGTTCGTCTCTCTGGCCGAAGAAGGGTGGCTCGAAGGAGACATTGTGGAATCCATCGCCTCCAGATACCTAAAGGAAATGCTTGCTGAACATCCCGGGACATCTCCGGATTGTCTCGTTCTGGGCTGCACCCATTTTCCTTTGCTGGCACGGGCCATCGGCCATGTGGCAGGCCCGGATGTCACTCTGGTGGATTCCGCAGGCACAACGGCCCGTGCCATCCGCACAATCCTGATCAAAAGAAATCTGGCGACCCGGCGCAGCACATCAGGTCAGACCTATTTCCTAGCCACAGATTCTGCATCCCGCTTTGCCCGTGTAGGCACGATTTTTCTGCAAAAAACCATACAGCCTGAAGATGTGGAGATCGTAGATTTGTAGGATAAAAAAAAGGTAGAAGCGGCTTCCAGCCGCTTTCTTCGGTCATTAAAAAATAAAAATGATATCATATCCTGCTATCATGATCACACGTCCTCCTGCTGATTCTGTTGTGGATGTAGCAACCCACCTCGGAATCGGTACTGCATCTTAAATTCTATAGCTTATATTCTACCTCCTAACTCCTCTATTTTTTCATAAAAAAAGCCCGCCTCCAGAACTCCGGAAGCGGGCTTTTTACGCTGCAAATTCGGTAGAAATTATCCGGCCATAGGCGGCATCATGCCGTGGTGGAAGACGTAGGCGACGATGACCGCTACGGGGACGATATACACAAACAGAGCAATAAAATAGACAAAAATCAGCTTGCCAAAATGGGACTGGGCCAATTTCTTAAAATCCGTAATGCAACCGATACTGACGAAGGTGAGCATAAAAAAGAGTTTTCTCATGCCGCCTTCAACAGGCACAGCTCCGATTTTGGCGGCAGGTGCCAGCTGCGGGGTCAAAAAAAGGATGGCCAGATAAACGCCCCAAGCCAGGAAGTATCCCAGAACAAACTTGGGGAATCTATGCCAGACTTCGGAAGCAGGGACGTGTTCACCGGGAACCTTGTCGATCTTGTACACCCAGACCATGGCCAGAACAAAGGCCCACAAACCGATAAACATATCAATCCAGACCTTGGTCATGACGGCACTGATGGTGATGGAACCTTCTTCATAGGTGACCCCATCCTTGTCCAGCTTGGCAGCACGCATAAGTTCATCCAAAACAGCACCGGCAGCACCATCGGCACCGTCGGTCTTGACGGACATACCCATGGCGGCACCGGCCACTATAGGTTCAGAGGACATGGTTGAGGAAAAAATAGGAGGCAAAACAACCAGTTCAACAACTGCGTACACGACGATCAAAGCAGAAACCATGATCGGAACCAGAGGTTTGGAACGTACAGCACCGGCAGTAGCAACAGCGGCCGAGACACCACAGATGGAAACACCAGAAGCCAGAACAGCTGAAGTTTTACGACCGAAATGGAAAAAACGGCGGGCGATGAAATAGGTACCTGGCCAGAAAATCAGATAGGCGACAATGGTCGCCGCGGCACCGGCAACGGCCAGTTCCATGACGAAACCAGCGGCCTTAATAGCCATGTATCCGACCTTGACTCCCAAAAAGACGATGGCCGTTTTGATGAACCATTCAGGCTTGGCCGCTTCGGACAGATAATGAGCAAAACCCTTCATGAAGTTGCCAATAAAAAGGCCAACAAAAAGCGCAAGAATATAAGAACCGCCGCCGCCCAGCCCCAGGCCGAAAGAAATCCCGTATTTAGACCATTCCCGAGAAGTTGCCGTAATGGTGGCATGATGTCCTATGATCCAGGATGCATAGGTGATGACAAAAATGCATGTCCAGCCGCCCACGAATTTTTTGAAATTCCAGCCCATGCAATAGGCACCCAGACATACGGGAATGGAGATGAACACATAGGAAGCGATCAGGGAACCCCATGGGCCCCATGACGTGTACCCTTTGCCCATGGGGGCGATCATCTTCTCAAAAGGAGTCCCGGCAGACCAGGCATGCGGATTTGCCACCCAGCCCACGAGATCAGGCCCAAAGATCGAACAAAGGCCCAAAAATACGAAGGTCATACCTAACCAGACGGACCACCAGTCCTCCTGAATAAACATCCCTGAATACCATTTTCTATTCTCATAGCTTGATGCGGGTGACATTAGCTTCTCCTTGCGTTGTCAAATTTAAAATGCACGACCCGATTAAAATAATGATTTGCGTACTGGCGCATAAATTCGGGCATGCAGCTGTTGTCAAAGGTCATCCTCACTTTATACTCGGAAAGCCCCTGGGTCATGTCCCGGTTCACGAGTTCCTGCTCCAAATTTTTATCCAACGAAATAAGTGACTTTCCCTGGACAGAAATATCACCGTGCATAGCTCTCCATGCTTTGCCGTCATATATAAGTCGGAAGTCCAGCATCGCTTAACTCAGGATGAATTTGTTGATCAGGTACCCAAAAAGCACCAGACATATTGCTGCGGTCGCAAAGGAACCAAGCACCAATTTTGTCTCAACGGGAGACCAAGGTTCACATTCCTCAAAAGGATTGTCATCATCGTACATTGCGTCCATGGAAAGAGTTCCCTGAACTTTTTTGTCTTCTGCCATGCCTCTTACTCCTTATGTAGTTATAAAGTGATACCAAAAAAGGTTTTTATGAAATTTTGCATATCATATGCCATGCAGAATAAAATTATAACTATGCTGAATATCTACAAATTAAATAAAAATTCATATAAAAAGTGTAGCCTTCTGTTAGCACCATGCATATGACAAAACGCACTCAACCTTGCAGTAAACGCTAAAGGGGCTTACGTGTCTCAAGAATTACTGGCCCCAAAGCAGTGCCTGGCAGACTGCGAACCATACATTCCCAAACCATGAACCTCTTCTCCAAAACTACACTGCAAACCAAATTCGTCTCCTGGCTTATCTTTTCCATGTTCTGTATGGGGGCTTTTCTGTCCATTGCGCTCTATTTCAATCTGAAAAATCTTCTGCTCTCCGAGATCAAAGACAAAAGCCACTTGCTGTTCAGCCAGGTCGATTCGGTCCAGAACTATGTGCAGCAGATCCTACGCCCCTCCATGTATACCATCTTCAAAGACAACCGCTTTGTGCGTGAATCCATGTCATCGTCCTTTATTTCCCGTGCAATCATGGAAAAGATGAAATTCCCCAAAGAAGAATATCTCTATAGACGGGTAGCCATCAACGCCCGAAACCCCAGGTTCGAGGTGAACGATCTCGAACGCACATTCATCAATTATTTTCGCAAAGTTAACGGTAAAACCGTCTGGGAAGGGATCAAAAATCTCAATGGCAAGGAGTACTACATCACCACCCGACCGGTTCGTTTCGGCAAACAGTGCATGCATTGCCACGGCAATCCTAAAGATGCACCGCCCGAGATCATCGCCCAATACGGCAATTCCCGAGGATTTCACTATCCTGAAGGGAAAATCAACGGTCTGGATCTTGTAGGTATTCCCATCCAGGAATCATTCTTGCGTATCAAGGAAGCGGCCATCAGTTATGCCTTCATGGCGCTGGGAGGGGCCCTGTTTTTCTTCGGGATGGTCAGTGTTCTCTTCAACCGGCTGGTAGTCCACAACCTGCGCAGAGTCCTGGCAATCTTTCATGAGGAAACAGAGGACAACAAAAAGAAAAAAATTTTCGAAAAGATACAGTCAGGCGATGAAATCAATGAAATCTTTCATGCTACGGAAGAACTTGGCGCACATTTAAAAACCGCCCGTCGTAAGCTTGAGCAGTATACCCAAAATCTCGAACTTATGGTCACCGAACGGACTGAAGACCTGGAACGCGAAACATCCGAACGCCAGCAGGATGTCCATCTGTTCGTGGATATTTTAAACGGCCTCAACGCCACCCAGAGCAGGGCCGCCCTACTGCACACATCTCTAAAATTGCTGGGAACACGGTTTGGGGTCTCAGCCATCAGCTACATCTGCTCTACAGCATCAGAACACACGTATTCCTGGCCAGGAGTCGCTCTTCCCAGGCCTCTGCCTCCAAAATGGCAGACCATGCTGGTCAACAAACAACCCCTGTTTGAGGGAAACCGAGCCATCATACCCGTTGTCACCCAGGATACAGCTTGGGGCATGCTGAGTCTGGAATGGGATCACCCCCAGCACATGCCCATCCAAAC
>JAQVZR010000353.1 GCA_028708105.1 Desulfoplanes sp.
TATCCGAATATCCCGAACAGCTCTGGACGGATATCCCCTCTCGGATATAGGGAAGACGGACTCCTCGGATTAATCAAAAAATTCAGCACATTTTATGTTGTCGACGTCCTCAGCTTTGCGCTTATAGGGAACCACATCCACATTAGGGTTGGCTGTCTCCTGCATATCGGCAGGCAGAGACAATCGGCACGAAAATGCGGGCAAGGGGGCAGGCCGCTCTTTACTTTTCAACCCATGGCCGAAAAATTCAAAAGGCCATCGACTCTTTTGAATTAGGCAGACAGAATCTGCATAACGATTTGTTATACCTAAGAATTTTAAAAAATTAAACAACGGACAGGAGGCAGATAATGAAGCTAAAAATATCCCGAATGATTTTATGCCTCATCAGTATGTGTGCTTTGTCAGCTTGTGCCGAACTTAAAGACACAGGCAAAACTATTGGTCATGGTACAAAAGAAGTTGCTACATCAATAGGTCATGCTACTCGTGACACAGCAAAATCAATAGGCAAAAATACTAAAAAAATAATATCTGATATAAAGAATAGCGGTGAAAAATAATATAAAAAGGTATAAACCAAACCCAGTTTCAGACCCATAGTTTTCGAACAGGTTATCACTGTTCAATTCTTTTTTCACCGCGAAGGGCACGAAGGAACGCGAAGGGTGAAGAATCTGGGATAGATTGAGCTTTATTTTGTTGCTTTTCTTCGCGTTCCTTAGCGTTCTTCGCGGTGAAAAAAGCTCAATCCCTCAAACGTGGTTTGGTTTAATACGATAATCAACTGGACTAAATAGGCTATCGCTTCGCGATTTCAGCCCACAATTTTTCGCCAGTTATTAAAGAGAGCAAGAGGACAGGCTAGCTGATCCCTTTTGATCCATAGTTCTGACTGATTCAAAAAACCGTTGGTACGGACCTGCCGTATCGACGGTTTTTCAATAGTAGGATGGAAAGGTATGGGCAAAACGCCTGGACCGATCAAAAAAAAGAAGAGAACCAAATGCGAACAGTCACTTTACGCATCCATATTTTTCAGCTACAGCTTGCTGTAAGCATCACCTGCCCTCTTTCCTCCGAAGGCCGTATACGTCGCTTTCTCGGTTTTCTCTCGGATCTGACACATCCACCATGTATCATGTCATGTTCTGAACAAAGGCCAGAAGGGGATACTCCGTTGCTCGATGGGACAGTTTTTCCGGATAGATTGCTGTGCCCTCAACCCAACCCGTCTAGATGGAAAGGAGAATACCATGAGAAGAGTACTGCCCGCCATACTGATGGTCCTGATGATGGCCACGTCAACATACGCAGCCGAGGGTATGATCAACGTTCAAAGTTCTTTTGGAGTAAAAGAAACGGGAGACAGGCTGGAACGTATCCTTCAAGAAAAAGGAATGACAATAGTTACTAGAATTAAGCACTCTGAGGCAGCTAAAAAAGTAGGAATCCCATTGCGAGAAACCGAACTGATACTTTTTGGGAATCCCAAAGCAGGAAGTCCTCTCATGCTTTGTGAGCAAAGCGTTGCCATTGATCTGCCCCAAAAAGCTTTAATCTGGACAGACAGCGAAGGCCATACATGGATATCATATAACGATCCAAGATATTTACTAAAAAGGCATAATATTTCCAACTGTGAAGAAGTAATTGCAAACATTGAAAAAACACTTGCCGGCATAACCAAGGCCGCAGCAACCAAATAGAAGGATAACCATAGAATAGAGGCTGATCCCAAAAAACGATGCGGAGTAGTGTACATTTTGAAGGTTGTCGTGTCGGCCTTTTCTTAACCACTCAACAAAAAAAGAGAGTATCGTTATGAAATTAAGGGTAGTCATGGCTTTTGTTATCGTTTTAGCATTCTTTAACAATGCTTCCGGAATGAATGTCGAATTTGCTGACAGTGCATGGGATGGCATCAATGTCCCGGAAGGACAGCAATGCCAGAAGTTTGGCGGGAACAATCCTTCGACCCCTGGATGGATAGTCACTGGTATTCCGGTCGGTTCAGATACAATCCTTTTGGAATACAGCGACCGTGACTCAAAGAAAATGGATAAGGGAGGACATGGCAGGATGAGCTTCACTCTTGATCCAACGGCTGACAGAGTGGAAATACCCTCTATCCCAGGGCATACCTTTGAGATTCCTTCTGCATTTACCATCATTGAAGCACATCGCGGACCAGGATGGGATAAGGCTGGAGCATACATGCCCCCCTGCTCAGGAGGTAAAGGCCACGCGTATTATGTGACGATAAAAGCCCTCAAAAAGGGCAAGATAACAGCTGAAACCGTCAAAGCAATGGGCACGTACTAGTCAAAATCCCTAACCGCCAGACCTCTCCATCATACAAGACCAGGCGAGGTGTCCGCGGTAAAAACTCAATCATCGTCCATATTTTTGACAGGTTCAAAAAAACCGCCGACACGGATTTTCCGTAGCGGCGGTTTTTCCATAGAAGAAAGGAAAACAACATGCAGAACGCCCGGCCCAACCAGCAACCAAGGATTCCATACATGCATTTTTCAAACTCGTACGCGTCATTAGATGAGCTGTTTTACGAACGGACCAAACCTGTACCTGTTCCAAATCCCCGGCTTTTTCTGTGGAATTCCAGTCTGGCCAAGGAATTGATGATCCCGGGTGAATTGGAAGATGACCCTACGGCCCTGGCCCAGATTTTTTCGGGCAACCGCATGCTGCCCGGATCTGACCCCATCGCGACGGCGTATGCAGGACACCAGTTCGGCAGTTTTGTCCCCCGCCTGGGAGACGGACGGGCTCATCTCCTCGGAGAAATGGTGGATCGTTCCGGACACCGCGTGGACATCCAGCTCAAAGGTTCGGGCCGCAC
>JAQVZR010000354.1 GCA_028708105.1 Desulfoplanes sp.
CAGCGCCAAGCATGACACCCAGGGCAAGTACGCCGGTGAGCAATGCGTTTTTCTGTTCTTTATTCATATCCGAGGGGAGGGAGGGTTACCTTCGATGTCTGCCTTTGCCGCCGCGTCCTCCCCTGGATTTTCCCTGTCCGGAGGCATTGTTGCGGCCTGAGAATCCGCCGTTACGGTATAACCAGTATAGGGCATAGATAATCAGACCGAAAATGATGAAACGAGGAAAAATGATCAGTAAAATGACACCCAAAAATGCGACCAGAGGATGGATACCCATACGATTGAGAAACATTTGTACAGATCGCCACAGGTCGGCAAGAGAGCCTTGAAATTTATTATTGCCCATACTTGATTCCTTGTTTTGCCCTGGATACAAAAGATGTTTCCAGGGGTTTTGCCCGTAAAGGGGCATATGGTCTCTTCCCGGGGAAGAGCGCAGGACGATGCTCGAATGCATTTTGTATAGCAAATAAGCAGGGGGTGCAAACACAAGATGCTGTTGGAAACCTCAAGGCCCCTCTAAAAAGCCTTTCCCCTCAAGGTGTGGCCTCGTATTCCTTTGTGATTGCAATCTCAAAGTTGTTTTTTTACACAAGAGCTTGTGCTCTCTATGATATCGTGTTCTTCAACCATTGTTGTTTCAAAAATAATTTGTTGGGACGAGCATCGGTTTTTAGCATGGGTTTTTATTGATGATAGCAAAATGCATCCTGAATGATTTTCCGGCCCACGGGCATGCCGAATTTGATTGCCGCAGGGGGCGAACATGATCAACTGTTCCCATGTCCAAAAAAATGCTGACGTGATGCATGAGCTGCCTGTTGTTCGGGCACATGGACTGTTGTTTGTGGCCGATCCTCATGTGGCGGCTTTACCGCCTATGCAGCGTCTGGAGGGGTACAGGGAGCAGGTCCTTGACAAGGTACGTTTTTGCCTCCAAACGGCCCGCAAACAGGATTTGGTCCCTGTTTTTTTGGGGGATCTGTTCCACTGGCCCCGGGGAAACCCCCAGGGGCTGCTTGTGGAACTTGTCGAGATGTTCCGCCCCTATATGCCTTGGGTTCTGGTTGGCAATCATGACAAATATCTGGAACGGCTTACGCCTGATGTTTCTTTGGCAGTGCTCCAGACTGCCGGGGTTATCCGGCTTATTGATCATGCTGGTCCTGTATTCAGGCTGAAGACTCCCGCGCAGACCGTTCTCCTTGGGGCATCGCCGAACGGATACCCTTTGCCCGCCTTTTTTCCTGCGACAGATGATGCAAGCGTGATCTGGATCAGTCATCATAATGTGGGGTTCAGGGATTTTCGGGACAAGGCGATCGCTATCCGGGAAATCCCTGGTATCGATTGGGTGGTCAACGGGCACATCCATCGTCCTCAGCCCTCGGAAAAAAAAGGGCAGACTACCTGGGCAAATCCTGGCAACATAACACGTCTGTCCTTTACGAAAAGGACGCTGGCGCGGGTACCCGTGGCTACAGTGTGGCGGCCTGGATATGAAGATCTGGAACGGGTGGCGATCCCTCATCTGCCTTTTGAACAGATTTTTCCGGAGCAGGCTTTCCCGGTGGAGGAAGAACCTGAAATTTTGTAAGCATCTCTTTTCACGGTGCCTAGGTACGCAGTGGAAATGCCACCTCGGGATGCTGCATGCACATAAAAAGCGGGAACCAGATATTCCGGTTCCCGCTTTGGTGTTTTTTCGGCGTACTGCCTGTTGCCACTGCGGTTCGTGTATCTATAAGGCCGTGGGGCGAACCGTGTCCCGGACCCAGAACATGAGGTCGTATTTTTCCCCCATGACTTTTTGGAGCTGATTTTCTTCGGACTTGTCCATATCATTGATGCGGATGTATACGTGCCTGGTGTTTGGACCGCTTTGGTCGTAGGAGGTCAGGATGCTGATAATACGAGCTTTGTATGCCCGCAGATCGTCAAGGACTGCCTTCAGGGAGCCGGGGGTGTTGGGGAGTTTGAACCCCATCTGCAAGGCGCCGTGGTAAATTCCAGTGATATCGATCATCACGTTGAAGATGTCCGTCTCGGTGATGATACCGACAACCTTGTCGTCGTCATCCACAACAGGAAGCCCTTCAACTTTTTTTTCACGCATGACCACGGCTGCTTTTTCAACGGTCCCGTTTACATTTACGCAGAACGGGTTTTTGGTCATGATGTCCTTGATCTTGATTTCTGAAAGCAGGTAGTAGAGTTCGTGCACGTCCAGGGTGGTTGCCTTGGAGGGCGATGCCTCTTTGATATCCCTGTCGGTGACGATGCCGATGATTTTGCCCTGGTCATCCACCACCGGAAGTCTGCGGATATTGTTTTCCTTGAGCATCTTGGACGCCTTCATCATCGATGTATCAACCTTCACGGTGATCACGTCCTGGGTCATCCATTCACGGATCAGCATGGTTTTCTCCTTGGATAATGCCGATTGAAGTTGGATCGGAAACTTTTATGCTGTGAATATACAGTTAATTATATATCTGTTAGTGATAACTAGACGTTTTTTTCCTTTTCGTCAAAATTATTTCACATAAAAACAGCTCTGATGTCACACCGCCCATAGTGCAGCAACGTCTGTGATTGCCTGGGAGGCAACGTGTCTATTCCCCTTGAAGATACAAGCATAACCCGTTCACCCTATCGTACTATCTGGCGTCTGGCCTGGCCCCAGGAAGTGATGATGTTTTTTCATTTCGCCATCGGATTCGTGGATGTCTGGGTGGCCGGACGTCTGGGGCGCAATGTCCAGGCGTGCATGGGCATCATCACCCAAGCCCAGTTTTTTTTCCTGGTGGTGGCCATTGCCTTTGCCAACGGGAGTGTGGCCGCCATCAGAGATCG
>JAQVZR010000025.1 GCA_028708105.1 Desulfoplanes sp.
CCATTGAAGCGTTGCGCCTGTTACCCTGTTTCGCAGCGCGATAGCATTTCCACGGCCATTCGGTCGTGGCTCCATTGAAGCCCAAGGCCGTCCACAACCCCCAGCCTGATGCCCACATTTCCACGGCCATTCGGTCGTGGCTCCATTGAAGCTAGCAGGGATAATGTACAGATATGGGGAATACAAGAATTTCCACGGCCATTCGGTCGTGGCTCCATTGAAGCGATTTTACGGCTTTCAACGTCGGGGCCTCCGTTGTCATTTCCACGGCCATTCGGTCGTGGCTCCATTGAAGCGTAGTGCTCGCCTCTCCTGGCTTCTGCTTGGCCTTGATTTCCACGGCCATTCGGTCGTGGCTCCATTGAAGCGTAGCATTATGGGCAGTTCGTTATCCACGGCATTTGATTTCCACGGCCATTCGGTCGTGGCTCCATTGAAGCTAACAGGTGGCACCGGGTACGCATTATGGGAGATAATTTCCACGGCCATTCGGTCGTGGCTCCATTGAAGCCCATTGCCGGAGATGTCGTAGTGAGAGGCTACGGAATTTCCACGGCCATTCGGTCGTGGCTCCATTAAAGCTCCTCGAACTGCGCCAAGCCCCACCTAGTCTCCCGCCCTGTTGCCCACAAAAAAAGACGGCCATAACTGGCCGCCTTTTTTTTGTACTTTTATCTCTCTTCCCGCATTCTACCCAAGCTCTTTACTCCGATCCATAGCAGCCTTAACGCCCTTATACAGGGCATGTTTGACCGCTTTTTTCTCAAAGACATTCAGCCCGGCAATGGTGGTTCCTCCGGGGGAGGTGACCATCTCTTTGAGCTGGGTAATGTGCAGGTCAGACTTTTCGGCCATTTTAGCTGAGCCTGTGAACAGTCCCTTGACCATATCCGTGGACTGGGCCCTGGTCAGCCCCAGAGCGACACCGGCATCAATAAAGCCTTCCATGAGATAAAACACATAGGCAGGTCCAGAACCGACAAGGCCGGTAAAGGCATCAAAAAGGATTTCTTTGAGCACATGGGTTTTCCCCATGCAGCCGAAAAGGTTCAAAATAAATGCCTTATGCTCGTCAAGAACCAGGGCGTGGTCAAAACAAACGCCAAAGACTCCCGCGCCCACAAGGGCCGGTGTATTGGGCATAATTCTGACCACAGGACAGATATCCCCCGAAAAGGACCGTAGGCTTTCAAGAGTCACGCCTGCAGCGATGGATATCAGACATTTTTTCGGACCAAGAGCGGGTTTGATCTCTTCCAGAACGCTCTTAATCACGTTCGGTTTGACGGCCAGGACAATGTATTCAGACTGTTCACACACATCCAGAGAAGATGCGCAGGGAATCAGACCAGAACGCTCCGCCAGGGCCTCAAGTTTATCCTCAGAAGGATTATAGCCGAACAAAGCCAATTCAGGGAAGGTCTTTACCCCCAGGGCAATAGCTGTCCCCATATTCCCGGTACCGATAATGCCTAATTTCATACATTAACCTACGATTTCTAGCTGACTGAAAAAATAAGGAATTTCCTGAGCGGCGGTCTCGGGTGCATCAGAACCGTGGCTGGAATTTTTTTCGATATCCAGAGCAAAAGTCTTGCGGATAGTGCCTTCGGCCGCTTCTGCAGGGTTGGTGGCCCCCATGACTTCACGGTATCTGGCAATGGCATTTTCGCCCTCAAGAACGGAAACGACACAGGGACCGGAAATCATATAGTCCACCAGGCTGTTAAAAAAAGGGCGTTTCTTGTGCACAGCATAAAAACCTTCAGCCTGAGCCCGGGTCATGCGGATCATTTTCATGGCCACAATCTTCAGACCGGCATCCTGGATCATCTTCAAAACGGCACCCTGCAGATTACGTTCAACTGCGTCGGGTTTCACAATGGAAAAAGTGCGTTCTATCATAAAAAACCTCCATGCATATACGTTGGGGTGGTAACTAACGAGGGACTCTCGTACCTTCCGGCCTGGAAAAGTGCAAGCCCGGCTCCAGGGGCTCTCCGCCTCAGAGTAAATCCTTCAACGTGACCAGGGCCACGTTCTGATCCCGCATACGTTGCCAGGTTTCCAGGGCTCGCAGGGTTTCGGGATACGGGTGCCCGATGGCTACGGCATATCCCCGCTTTCTGGCCAGGGATTCAGCTTTGCGGAGTTGGAACAGGATAGCCTTTTCATCCCTGACATTGTCCAAAAAAATATTTCTGCGCAGATAGGGCAGCCCCCGTGCAGACTCAACATCCCGGACACAGCTGTCTTTGCTGGTCATGCTGTCCAGAAAAAAAAGCCCCCGTGCCCGAAAAAAATCAACGACCACCTCCACTCCCATCCGGTTCTGGGTGAACCTTGATCCCATATGATTATTGGCCCCACGGGCTCCAGATACCATAGCCAGATCGTTGCGGAGCACCTCTCGGATCTGCTCGGGACGCATGCCCACAAAAAGAGCCCCCTGACCCGGATCAGCCGCGGGGTAGCTTTCAGGCTCCATGGGCAGATGCAGCAAAAGTTCGTTTCTCGTATCCCGGGCTACAGCTGCAACCTGAGAAGTCCTTATTTCGTGGGGCATTACGGAAAAAGTGATGGGAAAAGTCAAGGCAGCCAAACGCTTCCCGACATCTACCGAACGGCCCAGGTCATCCACCACAATAACCATGCGCGCCTTTTTCCCGGATACAACCGCATTCCTATTAGGTCGATGATCATCCTGAAAAATGATCTCATGGGTGGGAACCCCGAAAACCTTCACCGTAAAGGACGTGTTGCCTGGACCTACCGTCAAAGATCCACCTTCTACCAACAGATGCACATTCTTTTCCAGGATGGTCGCAAAACGTTCTTTATCTTTGGGCGTTGCCAATTCCAGGTGTTGGAAATGATATTCCTGACCGTGATCGGTCCGAATATCCACGGCTCCATGTTCGAGCCCCGAGGGATCATAGCCCATCAATACCAGGGTCTGGATCAGTGCTAGATCGACTTCTTTGGCACGGGTCTCCAGAGTATTTTCCTGTTCCTCATATACCTGAGGTTCCGTGACGGAAGGACTCGGCACAGGACGCATATCGGGTTTTGAGCGGGGCACGACAGGATGATCGGCGATAGTCTTCGGTGCACCGTTTTTTTGATCAATGCGATCCTGGGGCAGACGCAGCACAACAATCAGCGCCAGCAGTGTTGTTACGACCACAACAACCCAGAAAGAGATATGGTAGCGTAAAAACCAATGCTCGTTTTGAGGTGCAGATTTTTTTTTACGGGATTTCTTTGTGGCCATGATCAGCAAACCTTATAAAAAAACCGGAGGTCGTCAAGAATACGGCCTCCGGTAGATCTACGTTTTGTACCTTAAGGATTAATGGATCTGGCTGATCCTGGGCAATTGTTTTACGAGTTCAAGAGCCATGCGCAGCTGGTTATCCCTGGAAAGCATTTCATCAGCTTTAACCATGTTTTCCTTCTGCGCAGCACTTTCTTCCACCTTTATGTCTCCATCCTTACCGTTGGGATTTTCCAAATGTTTGGAAAAGTCTTTTTCCCGGAACTCTAAGAACGTCTGTTCTTCTTCGGTGCTCGGGGGAACAAAAGGGTACTCGATATCAGGCACAATGCCTTCAGCCTGGATGGAACGCCCATTGGGAGTATAGTACAGAGCGATGGTCAGTTTAATAGCCGACCCGTCAGCCAGAGGGATAATGGTCTGCACCGACCCCTTGCCAAAAGATTTTTCGCCAAGGATCAAGGCCCTTTTCTGATCTTGCAATGCTCCGGCCACAATCTCGGAGGCAGATGCCGAACCGGAATTCACAAGTACCACCAAGGGACAGGTCACATCCGAGGACTGCTTTTTGGCCACAAACTCTCTTCGGGAATCCTTGTCCCGACCCTGGGTATAGACAATCAATCCATCGGACAGAAAGGTATCCGAGATATCCACTGCCTGACTGAGGATACCGCCGGGATTAGAGCGCAAATCCAGAATAAGGCCTTTGAGGGCTTGTTTTTTTGTATAGGCGTTGAGTGCCTTGCGCATTTCCTGCACAGACGTGGCCTTGAATTCCGTCAGCCGAAGATACAGATATCCCGGTTCAAGCTCCTGGGTCTTGACGCTTAATGCAGGGATGGTTCCTCGAACAATGGTGATTTTATCAGGCGACGAACTGCCCTTATGCAGAACGGTCAAGGTTACCGAAGTACCTTTGGGGCCCCGGATTTTGCCCACAGCTTCCATCAGAGTGATATCCAAGGCCGATTCACCGTCTATCTCAAAAATGATATCCCCGGTCTTGAGGCCGGCTTTGAAGGCAGGTGTATCTTCAATCGGGGCAATGACGGTCAGCTGCCTGTTCTTAAGCCCTATCTGGATGCCGATTCCGCCAAATTTACCGGAAAGATCTTCCTGGGTTGTCTCAAAATCCTTCTTGCTCAGCAAAGAAGAATGGGGATCAAGCTCCTGGAGCATCCCCTCGATGGCTCCTTTGATCAGGTCATCACGATCAACCTTCTGAACATAATTTTCCTCAACCATATCCAGAATCTGGCTGAAGCGTTTCAGGGACGCGTAGGGATCATCCTTCGTGGCCAGGCCAGAGCCGGATGTGATCAATAGCGTTCCCAGCAGGATGGCTGTTCCCACCATATGACTCAACCGCATTATTTCCTCCAGGGTGTTTGAATGCATAGCGTACTCGATATGTTATGTGCATCGTAGGAGCGTACACAGTCAGGTTCTCCCTGCACACAATCCAGATTTCAAAAACTTCTTACGGTCACGATCCCATGGATTGCAACCATTGTAGAGGATTAATTGCTTTTTGATGAAAACGCAATTCAAAATACAGACCGCTTGTCCTGATCAACGGATAAAAGCCGCATTCCCCGAGGGTTTCTCCCTTTTCAACCTTTTGACCAAGATGTACCCGTGATGTGGCCAGAAATGCGTACAAGGAATAATAATCTTTGCCATGATAGAGAATGACAACGCTGCCAAACCCGCGCAACTGCCCCTCATGCACCACCTTGCCCCAGGAAACGGCCGTCACCGCATGCTGGGGGGTAAGGGCCAGGCTGATGCCCCGTTGGGGAGGCGTGGCCTGGGGACGGAACCCTTTTACAACCCGGCCTTTGGCAGGCCAGGGAAGATAGCCTTTGAGTTTGGGGAACGAATGGGTGTCCAAAATCTGCAATTTGTAATGCAGACTGGAAATGGTTGCAGCGATACTGTCCAACTGCTCTTTGAGATCCAATTCCTGCGAACGTATCTTCTGTACATCTTTGAGGAAGGTAAGCTTTTGCTGGAGCAGATCGTCCTGAAGCGTGGCCAATTCACGGCCCTTCTGCTCTCGTTCGCGTCGGGTCTTCTGTAGACGTTCAAGGGCTACCCGGGTCTGCGTTTCAGCCTCATGAACAGCGGCAAACTTTTTTCCGGTCTCGGCATACAGGATCGAAAGCCAAGTGGCTTCCCTGTCGGCGCGCGCCCATGTTTCACCAGAATCAAAGCGCATCCGCGCCTGCTTTTCCAAAAGAACAGGCCAAAATGTCGCCAGTAAATCCTTTGCATCCTTTCGCAGACCTTCCTTCCTGGAGGATGCTTTTTGATACTCTTTGCGCAAACCGACTTCCTGAATGGAGAGTGCTTCAAGAGCTCTGGTCTGCTCATCGGCCTGTTTTTCAAGGGCCAAAACCCGGTCCTCGATAACCGCCAGGTTATGAAACAGTGAACGCTCTTTTGTCGACAGGGCCCGCAAGGCTTTTTTTTTGGCTGAAGCCCGTTGCTTTTCCTGGGAAATATTTTTTTTGATTTCAGTGGCTGACGTGGCCTGACAAAGAGAAGGACGGAGCATGCCCTGGAAGAACAAGGCACCTATAACGAAAAGTACAACCCCATAACGTGGCAACACAGGCAGGAGCATGCTTGCTGACGGGGGCTCAGAAATTCTCATTCCAAAAAATCCGCAAGAGGACAGGACGCACAGAGCCCTGCTTTTTTTTTGCACCATGTTTTCCCCACCCGAATGAGCAGGGCGTGAAATTCGCTAAAAATTCGGATATCAGGATCGAGCACTTCCATAAAATACTCGCGTAACTCCGGATAACTCACATTTTCAGGCATGAGACAATGTCGGTTAAGTATTCTTGCGGTATAGGCATCCACCACAAAGCTAGGTTTGTCCAGTGCGTACAACAAAATAGCGTCTGTCGTTTCAGGCCCGATGCCGCGAACCTGCAATAATTTTTCGCGTAGGATTTCCATCTCCTGGGACTTCAAGAGCTCCATGTCAAAACGGCAGGCAGTGCGCAAAAAAGAGAGGAAGTGTTTCACCCGGCTGGCCTTCATGCGAAAATATCCGGCCGGGCGGATATGCTCAGCCAGGTCTTCTTCGGGAAGGGCATATAGGACGGGAGCAGAGAACAGATCAAGATTCTTGAGATTGAAGACAGCCTTGGAGGCATTCTGCCAATTGGTATTCTGAGCCAATATGACACCCACAGCGATCTCGAAAGGTGTATCCCCAGGGTACCAGTGGCTGGAACCCAGACGATCCAACATGGCCCCGTACATATTCAACAAAAGAGTTTTCCGGTGCATGAAGGAGAGCCCCAGTAACAAAGAAGAAAGTCAGCAACGCCTGCCATTCCCCGTAGGGGCGACCGGTTGGTCGCCCGGCTATGGCACAGCGTTAGAACGAGGGCGACCAACCGATACGCCTCTGCAAATCGATTCCCAAAAAGTACTCAGCTCAAACACGCACGTAGGCGTAAACGTGCTCAGATACGAGGCTCAAAAAGTTTTGAAACCGCAGTGTACACAACCTACCAAAGGACTTCAAAACTTCGCCAATCAAAAGATGCAACTGAAGTTACGCACGCCACCGAGATCTTTCTGCTGAGCCCGGCATTGCCGGCAAGAAGGTCCCCCCTTGAGGGGGGACCTTCTTGCAAGCGATATCGGACCCAGCTCAAGGCTCTCGAAAGGCGTGCGTAACATCACGATGTAAGGTCTGCTAACCTCGCAGGCTCGCTAAGCATTCACGTGACGAAGTAGATGAGTGCGTTTACGCCTAACTACCAAAGATCAGACACGCCCACTCGCGCTGCTGCAAAATTCTGGGAGCTCCCAGTCCGCAGGCCTGATAGGCTCGGGAGACATCGTCAATCTGTTCCACCAGTAATCCGGACAAAACCAGTTTGCCCGCAGGAAGCATGCGCCGGGTCAGCTCTGGAGCCAGAAAAATCAGGGGGGCAGCCAGAATATTGGCCAAAATCAGACCAAATCCCGGGGCAGGATCAACCAGATCAACGCTGCCCACAAAGGCAGTAAACCCGTCAGTAATACCGTTCAGCCTGCGATTGAGCTGGATATTTTCCAGAGTTAGGGGATCAAGATCAAAACCGAAACCTTTCAGTCCCAGTTTTGCACAGGTGATACCCAGGATGCCCGAACCCGTACCGGCATCCAGAAAACGATCGCCCTGTTTGATTTCTGCATCCTTAAACAGGATAACAATTGCCCGCATACATAACGCTGTTGTGGCATGATGGCCGGTGCCAAAGGCCATCTGGGGCTCAATAATGATCTTTTGCCGTGAGGTTTCCTCTTTAGCCAGCCAGGGAGGCAGAACCACAAAAGTATCTTCAATGTCGATGGGGGTGAAAAACCGTTTCCACGAGGTCACCCACTGCTGGTTTTCAAAAGCAGCTGTGACAGGTTCCACTTCAGGCCATCTGGCCTTGAGACCGCGCAAAACATCGGCTGCAGCCAAAGGATCATCAAAATAAAGGATGATCGTTCCAGAAGCTTCATCCTCAGAGTCTGCTTCCTGCCATCCATAGGGACAATGCTCCGCAAGAAAGGGCGTAACGGCATCGACCAGGGACAGCGGCAGAGTAAATTCCACCATGTGGAGCTGAGGACTAGTTTCCACGGGCTTGATATTTGGAGAGTTGTTTTTCAAGACGTCTACTCGTAGCGGTTAGTACATAACAGATGATGAAATAAAGCACGGCGATGGTGATAAATATCTCCGTGGGGGCGATCAGTGTCCGGTTATTAACCTGCGTAGCTGTCCGCATAAGTTCATTGACCCCGATGATATAGGCCAGGGAAGTATCCTTGGTCAGACTGACAAACTGATTCACAAAGGAGGGGATCATGTTCCGCAATGACTGGGGTAAAATGACATGAACCATGGTCTGGTAATGAGAAAGACCTGTTCCCCGGGCAGCTTCCGTCTGGCCCTTGGGCAGGGCAATAACACCGGCACGCACAATTTCGGCAATGTACGCACTGGTAAATACAATGAAGGCCACCAGGGCACTGGAGGTCTCCGGCAGGGTGTATCCCAGGACTATGGGAGCCAGAAAATAAAACCAGAAGATAACCATCAACAAGGGGGTGCCCCTGATGATCTCGATATAGACAACTGCGGGCCATTTAATCCATTTTTGTTTGGACAGCCGCATCAGGCCAAAGAGTAGTCCCAACCAAAACGCCCCAAAGATACCACCCAGAGCCAACAGAATGGACATGGCCATTCCGCCCAGGGGCCCCTCGGGATACGCTCCGATAAGAAAATAATCAAAATTGTTCCAGACAATATCCCAATGCAAGGCTGTTTCCTTTTGCTAAAAAGTCTCTTCTATACAACCGCCAGCTCACCGTGGGAGCCAAACCCCGGGAGACGGCGATACAAATATTAGTACCGCACAGTTCGCAAAAAATGCTTTTCGTACACGTTCATGGATATGGAAACCAGCAGTGAAATGGCGATGTACAAAAGCGTTGATACGGTAAAGGCCTCAAATCCGTGGAAGGTATACGACTCAATCTGTCGGGCCATATAGGTCAGCTCAGCGACGCCTATGGTCATGACCAAAGAGGAATTTTTAATGACATTGAGACATTGCGAAATAAGGGGAGGGACAATGATCCGGAAAGCCTGGGGCAAGATGACGTAGCCCATGGCCTGCATGAAGCTCAGCCCTGCGGCGCGGGATGCCTCAAGCTGGGTTTTGGGAATAGAGAAGATACCAGAACGGATTTCCTCGGCAATAAAGGCAGACGAGTACACCGTAAGAGAAATAACACCCGCCAAAAATTCAAAATCCCGGGCATAGAGCCATTCGTTGACAGCCTTGGGAAGCACGGCCTCGGAACCGAAATACCAGAAAAAAATCTGCACGAGCAAAGGAGTATTTCTGAAAAATTCGGTATACGCCAGACTTATCCATTCCAGGGGTTTGACCTTGGACATGCGGAAAACGGCAATGATGGTCCCGACAAGAATAGAAAAGAAAATAGAAACAGCAGAGATCTCAAGGGTCATGAAAAACCCTTCTTTGAGCCACTGAGCGTTCTCTCCGCTCAAAATGAGATGCCAGTCAAATTGGTAGTTCAATGATTCTCTCTTTATGCTTCGTAGGAAGGGATCGGATCAAACACGCGAACGGCTGTCCTGATTTTTTTGACGATCAGGACATCGTACTTAGTTGGATACGCCGAGCCAAAAGAGTTCACCTTCTTTTGGCCCGGCGTTGACGTGACTTAGTAGGGCCAGATTTCCATCTTCCAAGTCAAGGGAAGATAAAAATTGGTTTTAGGACCAAACCATTTATTGTAAATCTTCAGATATTCGCCTGTGTTCCACAGATCAACCAAGGTGCGGTTGACCAGATCACGAAAATCAGAATCATTTTCAGGCAGACCAAGACCATAAGGCTCGGCAGCGATGAAATCACCGACGATGACATAGTCTTCCGGGTCCGGAGCGCTATTCTTCAGACCAACAAGAATGCCGGAGTCCGTGGTTACAGCAGAAACCTTGCCCTGACGCAGAGCCAGAAAGGCCTGGGGATAGCCTTCAAAAGAAAGCACGTTACACTCGGGCTGGGCTTCTTTGATGTTTTTTTCCGAGGTCGACCCCTTGGAAGTTCCAACCTTCTTACCTGCCAGATCTGCTACGCTCTTGATACCACTGTCTTTCTTGACCAGAATCTTCTGGCCGTCCATGAAATAGGTGATGGAAAAATCGATACTGTCTTCACGTGCAAATTTGTGGGTCATAGTGGCGGCTGCGAGGTCGATAGAACCCTGAGCCAGCATGGGAATACGGGTTGCAGAGGTAACAGGTTTGAGTTTGAGTTCCACACCCAAATTTTTGGCGATGGCGCGGCAGATATCAATATCAAAGCCGACAAGCTGATTCGTTTCAGCATCAATGTACCCAAAAGGGATAACCGCATCTTTGACTCCGGCAATAAGTGCTCCGCGTTCCTTGATCTTCTCGATAGTGCCGGCACTGGCACTGGTCAGGAAAACGCCAAGCACGATCATCAGAGAAAGAACAAACGTTTTTTTCCAGATGTTACCCATACAATCCTCCCTATCTGTTGCTGGTTATAATAAAAATATGTAGTGGTTATAGAATCTCCTTCAAAAAAGCCTTGGCGCGGTCATGCTGGGGATTGGTAAAAAAATGTTCCGGCGGTCCCTGTTCGAGGATTTCTCCGCCGTCCATGAAAATAACCCTGTCGGCCACTTCGCGGGCAAAACTCATCTCATGGGTAACACAGAGCATGGTCATCCCTTCCCGGGCCAGGTCTTTCATGACATTAAGCACTTCATTGATCATTTCCGGATCAAGGGCGGAAGTGGGTTCATCAAAGAGCATAACCTTGGGCTTCATGGCCAGCGCCCGGGCAATGGCCACACGCTGCTGCTGGCCGCCGGACAGCTCAATGGGATATTTGTGGGCCTGATCTCTGATTCCGACCCGGTCCAGCAATTCCATGCCCATAGCCTCAGCCTCGGCCTTAGACACCCCTTTAACTTTAATTGGTGCCAGGGTCACATTTTTGAGTACAGATATATGAGGATACAGATTGAACTGCTGGAAAACGATCCCGATTTCGGAACGAAGATGGTTCAGATTCATGGTTTTTTTAGTGATGTCACGTCCCTCCATGAAAATCGCACCCTTATCGATCTCCTCCAGACGATTCACACACCGAACCATGGTACTCTTTCCCGAACCACTGGGACCACAGATAACCAGTACATCCCCTTTTTCGACTTCTTCATTAATATTTTTAAGGACGTGAAAATCTCCATACCATTTATGGACATTACGAAATTCTATCATTGCCATGGAAAATACCTACTTGATCGTGCAAAAAGAAACAGAAATAAGCACCACTTGCATAAAGCCTCTGCCAGATTAAGTACTATTGTCTATGAAATATTGACGCTTTTGTCAAATAACGCCGAATTCCGCCATGGAGGCAGACATACAATACTCCGAAAAAAACGATTTTCGTAACGGTTCATAAAGATCAAGCCCCGTTGGGAAATGGAATCTACATACCATTCCGGGAAGGCCGACTACTGGATCGGCCTTCCCGGCACCATCAAAGACGTTGCGCACATAGTTGCCGGATGACACCTGGTATCCGTGTTCATTGCAATGTCAGCATCGCGGGGCCAGGCAGACGATGGGCGTCCCGAGAAAAACATCATGCTCGATAGACCACCTGCATTCAGATTATTCAGGGATAATTACCAGGTTGTTACCATTTTTATCTCTACAAAACGGGATAAAATACAATTCCGTCATATATACATGAACGATGTTCCGCTCACTCCATGGAGAGGCACCTCCCTCCAATTCAGGCTTACAAGACATGCAACGAGATGGGCACAAACCATACATCCGCGGTGTCAAAACCGGTAACATCCCTACTCCAAAGAGCTGAGCACCGTGCGCAAGGCACAAATAAAACGAGCCAATTCTTCCCGGGTAATTATCAGCGGGGGTAAAAGCCTGAGGACACGCTCCTGGGTAAGATTCAACACAAACCCCATGTCCA
>JAQVZR010000355.1 GCA_028708105.1 Desulfoplanes sp.
AGAACACGGAAAAGTTATCCGCCGGAAAAAATATCCGCTCCAGCTCCTTCATTTTTGAGCAGCTCAAGAATGGAGAGATTGGAGTTTGCCTTAACCGAATAACAAATCAAATGATCGATCCCTTCAAAGGCTGAATCAAAGGCTTTGAAATGACGACGGAAGGTTTTGGCTGAATAGACATATAAAGGAGTCCCGTATTCGTGGACTAGGTCTTTGACCGGGACGTCCTCTGCGAACAATTGACCGTTTCTATATTCGAAATAATTCATGCGCTTCTCCTTATCAGGATCTAAAGGGGGGAACAAAATAGGTACAGACTCAGGCGGCCACATGGTTATTCTGTGGCGAAAAAGACCTTTGACTGTACTTTCTGGAGCAGTGGGTGGACATTATATGCGATCACTCGCCACCGATAGGTAGCAGAGACAGGCAACTGGCAATACTTGATACGGACAGTTCCGTCGTGACGTGAAAGCTCTGGAGCATCCATGTTGAAAATAACGGATTGTTCGCTCTGGAAGGGACAGGTGGGGCAATCAGCATCGGTGTACGCAATTTCTAGTTCAATTTTGGCTAGATTTTCATAGGCACCCGTTAGAACCCCATGGATTTCCAGGCAGGTTCCCTGGGCCGTAAAGGCAATATTTCCCCAGGCAAAGGTGTCTTCAGCGGCCTGGGGTTGGGGCCAGACCTTCAGACCGCAGGCCGCAACACAAACCATGGCCAATAATGCAAAAAGCGGTAACGTTTTTTTACATATCTGTCCTAGACGATACATTCTTTTTTCCATTTGTTTAAAAGGGTCAAGGCCTCAAGAGGAGTGAGAGCGTCTATGTCCATGGCCTGCAATTGCTGAATGATGGGATGTATTGCGGTCGGAGTGGTATCGGAACTGTCCGCCGATGTATCTCCACAGCCAAGTCCTGGGAGCATGGGTTCTCGGGTCCGGAGTTCCCGAACAGGAATGCCTTGCTGCTGCAATGACTTGCGTTCCAGACCTTGTAAGATTTCTCTGGCCCTCTGGACCACAGGCATGGGTACGCCAGCCAGTTTAGCAACTTCTATTCCGTAACTACGGTCAGCCGGTCCAGGAACCAGACGACGTAAAAAGATAATATCCCCCTTCCATTCCTTGACCGCGATATTCAGATTGCGGATCTGAGGAATTTTTTGCTCCAGGGCGGTTAATTCATGATAATGAGTAGCAAAGAGTGTGCGGATACCATTTTGACGCCTGGCAAGTTCTTCCACCACGGCCCAGGCCAGTGAAAGTCCGTCAAAGGTACTTGTACCTCTGCCGATTTCATCAAGAATAATCAGACTTCGTTTGCCAGCCTGCCTCAAAATTCTGGCCGTTTCATTCATCTCAACCATAAAAGTGCTTTGTCCCTGGGCCAGATTATCCGAAGCTCCGACCCGGGAAAAAACTCGGTCACAGATTCCGAGATAGGCGCTGTCCGCCGGAACAAACGAACCCATCTGGGCCAGAATGACAATAAGTGCCGTCTGACGCAGAACCGTTGATTTTCCGGCCATATTCGGACCGGTGATCAGAAGCACTTTGGCCGCATCTGTGATGTCCAGATCATTGGGGATATATTTGGCGCTGCCCTGGACGGCTTCCACGACCGGATGCCTCCCCCCGCGAATGCGGATTTCGAGTCCTGTATGCAGTTCGGGGAGAACCCATCCCCATTTGCGGGCGGCAAAAGCCAACCCCTGCCAGTAGTCAATCCGAGCCAGAATCCGGGCCATGTTCAGGAAACGATTCCGTACCGCAGCTACCTGTCCACGCAGGTCATTGAAAAGATTGTACTCCCTGGTTTTACGTTTCTGAGAGGCCGAAAGTAGTTTCTCTTCAAGGGTCTTGAGTTCTTCAGTGATGTAGCGTTCGCAATTGACCAGGGTCTGACGACGAATGAAATGGTCAGGCACTGGTCCTTTATAGGCATTGCTGAGTTCGAAATAATAGCCAAAAACCTTGTTGAATCCCAGCTTGAGTTTGGGAATTCCACTTTCAGTCTGCTCCTTTTCCTGCAATGCACCAAGCGTTGCCTCGCCGTGCTCGGTCAGTTCGATCAGCTCGTCCAGTTCCCGGTCATAACCTTCTTTGAAAAGTCCTCCTTCGGTTATCAGAGAATTGGGGCTGTCACGCAAGGATCTGTGCAGAAGATCATAGAGATCCTCCATATTGTCCCAATCGGAAAGGACCTGTTTTAACAAACGCGGAGCATCGTCAATGGAAGACAACATCTTCTCCACGGCTGGAAAGGTACCCACGCTTTGTCGTAAGGCGATAAAATCCTTGGGCGTGCATCGATTCAAAAAAATCCGGGTGCACAGACGCTCCACGTCATAGACCTGATCAAGTTGCTTACGCAGGGTTTGCATCAACGTCTGATTGGCAGAAAACATCTGCACAAGCGCCTGGTTGGCCAACACCGCGGGAAGATCCCGCCAGGGTTGATGCAGCCGTTTATCCAGCAACCGGGCCCCCATAGGTGTCATGGTTTGATCGAGTACATGGCGTAGGGTACCCGGGCCTTTTTTACCATCCATACGTGAAAAAAGTTCGAGATTACGCTCTGTGACTTCATCAAGCATCAGGTATCTGGTCAGATTGAGAGGCACAAAGGGAGCAAGAGAGGTCAGGTCCTGTTTCTGGGTCTGAGCAAGATAGGTTAAAATAGCACCACAAGCCCGGACCAGCATAGGCTTGTCCGCAAGATCCAGAGCATCCAGCTGGGCGACTCCCTGAGAACGCAATAGACGCTCTGTAGCATTACCGAGATCAAAATAACCGGATGCTGGTACCCTGGTAATATTGA
>JAQVZR010000356.1 GCA_028708105.1 Desulfoplanes sp.
GTGCTGGGCCTGGAGCATATTCTGGTGGACGAGTACCAGGATATCAACGAGGACGAATACGCTCTCCTCTCCCTTCTGGCCGGACGTAACGAAGAGGAACAGGGTAAACGCCCGACCTTGCTGGCAGTAGGGGATGCGGACCAGAATATTTACGCATTTCAGGGTTCCAACGTGCGGTTCATCCGCATGTTTGAAACAGATTACAAGGCGTCCCTGGTGTACATGAACCGGAATTATCGTTCCCTGGCCCCCATCATCCATGCCGCCGACAGTCTGATTGCGTGCAATAAGGACCGCATGGAGTCACCCCCGGGCAAGGCCGTGCGTAAGGACGTTGGGGAACCCGTCCGCCTGGTGCGCACGGTATGCCCTGAAGCCGTCTTCAAAGTCGCATTGCTCCGGGCGCAGCACTATATGGAAGAGCAGGGATACGGCGCAGAAGACATCTGCATTCTCTGCCGGACCAATCAGGACGTGTTTGCCTTGACCCGCATGGCCCGGAACATGAGGGTCAAGATTTTCCCTATCCGGCGCAGAGGGGTGCCCTTTACTGCTATCCGGGAGGTACGCGAAATTCTGGATATTCTTGCTGTGTGCAGGCGTTCGAGCTGTTCCGGTCGGGAAATTCGGGAACTGGTGGATATGCTGGTGGAAGAAAGTGATGTGCGCTGCAGAATGTGGCTTACCTATCTGCAAACCATGGCTGTTGATTACCAGCAGGAATGTACGGGCATCAAGCAGCCCGTACAGATTTTTATCGACATGGTTTTTGAACGTTCCAGAGATTTTGGACGGTTCGGTATGGAAACCAGCAAAGGAGTGCGTGTGGCCACCATGCATTCCGTCAAGGGCATGGAGTTTCCCGTGGTACTTCTTTTGGGGTATCCCTTTCCCGGGGTATCTTTGGAGGAAGAACGCCGGTTATATTATGTGGGCATGACCCGGGCCAAAGATATGTTGGAATGCGTGTACGGGCCAGCGGAACACGTCTTTATTCCGGCCATTGCGTCCGTTGGTCCTGAATATGTTTGTCGCGAGGATGTGTCTGTGCAGCTAGATGCCGGGGAAGTGAGAACATGCACCGGGCAGCTGTGGGAAATGGAGCCTGACGATCTGGTTCTTTCGTTTCCGGCCTTCAGGGATGTGGACCCCCGGACAGGCCCCATGATCGACCGCCTGGCTGGTTCCGGAACATGTCCGGCCCTTGCATGCAAACCCTGGGGTAAGGGATTTTGTATAACGGCAGACAATGTTCCGGTGGCCCTTTTCTCTCGCAAGGGAGCTGGAATTGTGCGTAAATATAGGGACCAGGGATATGTGGTGGAGCGGATTATTCCCCTGGCCCAGATCAGGCGTACTCCGTCGGAAACCGATCTGGCTGGAGACAAGGTGGATACGGACCGTTTTCACCTGTGGCACGTGCCGTTGTTTCAGATAGTGATGGAGCGGGGGGCGGGGCTTTGATCAGGGGGCGGTTGATTGCATGTGATTCGTTCATCTTGCTCCCAAATAAACATAAGGGACAGGCAACAAATGCTGGCACCAAATAAGCATAAGGGACAGGCAACCAATGCTGGCATCCTTTCCCCATCTATGCTAAGGCGAGAGCATCCATTCACTCCCAAATCCGGAGGTCGTCATGCCCCGCATTCCCCGGCTTCTTGTGTCTGAAACGTCGACCGTATATCACGTCATCTCCCGCACGGCCCTTTTGGGGCTTCCCTTTACAGCTTCAGACAAGGACCATCTGCAGTCTTTGATCCTTCGCTTTTCCAGAATCTATTTCACCGAGATTCTTGGCTTTTGTCTCATGGACAATCATTTTCATCTTTTGGTGCGCATGTTTCCAGAAGATCATGGAGACGAGGCCTCCCTGCGCGAACGATTCAAGCTGGCCCATGGGGACAAGGCGGTTTTTTCTTCTGCAAAAGTTGTCGAGTACAGGAGAAAATGGAGCTCTCTGTCGGAATTCATCAAGGAGATTAAGCAGAGTTTTTCCAGATATTACAATAAGAAAAATAGCAGAAAGGGGTATTTCTGGGGAGATCGTTTCAAGAGCGTGATCGTCCAGGACGGGCACACTCTGGTGAATTGCCTGGCGTATATCGATTTGAATCCCGTTCGGGCGAACATTGTTCAGCGTCCTGAAGACTATCGGTGGTCGTCACTGGGATATTACGTTCAGACAGGCAACAGCGCAGGATTTTTGAGCTTGGATCTGGGCATGGCGGAGTGGGGGATCGAGGTCGAAAAACGATTCCAGAAATACCGTGAATTTGTTTATGAAACCGGCGCATTAGATACGGGAAAAGGAGCGCGGCTGGACCCGAAGATGGTCAGGAAAGAACGCAAAAAAGGATACAAGCTGACTGCCGCCGATCGTCTCAGATACAGGACCCGATATTTTACGGATTCGGGAGTCATCGGCACCAAAGAGTTCGTCGCCCGGCATGCAAAAAAGTTTCATGACCACTTTGCCTGCAAACAGGAAAAGAAACCTCGCAAAGTGGACGGTCTGGAGGGGATTTTTTCCCTGAAACGCCTTTCCGAGGTCTGATCACGAAAAAATGAAGAAGCAAACCTATCCATGCGCAATCAAAGGGCTTGCGTATGGATTGTTGCGCGCAAAATGTGAGGAACCCGTGATGGGGACCTCTCTAATTGCTTTTTGTAGCGGGTTTGATCATTTTTATCGTGACCCTTTATGATTTTTTCGTGTTTAAATGGGGCGTGCGGCATTTCAACACGATGAAAATTTGGTTGAAATCAACGGAGAGCAGTACCGACGTACATAGATTGCCTGTCCCCAATGTTCTTCTTTTTT
>JAQVZR010000357.1 GCA_028708105.1 Desulfoplanes sp.
ATAGCGGGCAAACACCAAAGCTTCATCAAGATCGCCACCTTCTTTGACCAGCAAATAGGCCAGATTGTTGGCAGCAGGACCGTATTCCGGGTTAATCTTCAACGCATCACGATAGTACTGATCCGCGAGATTAACATCACCCATTTTGTCCGCAACGGACCCTAAGAGTAAACGTGCATCCAGATTCCGGGGAGCCAGGACAAGGACAGCCTTGCCTTGGGCACGGGCTTTTTGATACGCGTTGCGTTCAAAAAACACCCGGGCAAGACCGAGCCGGGCATCAATATATCCAGGCCATTCACTCACTGCATGCTTCAAGGCATCTTCAGCCTTTGCTAAATCTCCCATACCCAGCAAGGCCATTCCCCGAAGATAATAAACTTTAGGAAGTTTTTTACCATCCGCTAAAAGAATGTCTGAACGCTCTAATATTTCAGTAAACCGCCCCCGATCAAGGGCAATTTCCATCTGCAAAAGACGTGAAGGCAAAAAAGAAGGATTGGCCTCCAGGGCCATATCCACATATTTTTCAGCCTGATCCGTCTTCCCTCCGTGAGCATAAAACCGGGCTACCGTATCCAAAACCTGTACATTTCCGGGGGAAAGTTCCACCCCTCTGGCATAGATGTCTACGGCGTGCTCCTCATCACCAATCAGTGCATAGAAACGGGCCAGAACCATCAGAGGCTTAAGATCCAGGGGAGCAAGTTTAACCGCTTCCTTATAGGCTGATTCAGCCATAGGCATTTCCCCGATCCGGAAATAAAAAGACCCCAGAATGCCCTGCAGATCAGGGTTGCCGGGATCATGCTGCAGGGCATCCAAAAGCACTGCTTTTGCTTCTGCAATCTTGCCCAGAACAAGATAACGATCAACCAACGCCAGCTTTGGGTCCAAAGCATTTGGATTACGTTCTATGGCTGTACGCAGGATGGGGATAAGATCATCTGTTTCGCCCAGGACAATCATAACTTTGGTCAGGGCAAGGTATGCCCGAATCTGCGAGGAATCTAACGCAATAATTTTTTGGAAAAGGTGTTTTGCCTGGTGCAATGACTTTTCCTGCGCCATGAGCGATCCCTTGAGAAACAAAGCCTCTGTATTATCAGGAGATTGTTCCAAAACAGCATTCAGAACATGAAGCGCATTGGGAAATTCCCTGCCAAGCATGTAAAAGGTGGCCAATCTAAGCTGCACGGAGATATTGTGTGGATCAATCTCCGCAGCCTTGGAAAAAGCAACAAAAGCAGCTCTGAGATCGCCCTGACGCATCTTGGTAACGCCAAGTTTGATGTAGGCATCCCCGAAGCGTGCATCCATCGCAATAGCCTTCAAAAACGACTGTTCGGCGTCCTCAAGTTCGCCCTGCACAAGCAGGGCACTCCCTTCATCATAATAGGTGCCCTTTTTTTCTTCATCCGAGGTACACGCGCTGATAAAGAGGCTGAATCCAAACAAACAGACAACAATAAATTTCTTATTACGGTACATTCTCACTCCATACAGTGACGAACTCTCAAGCTCCCGGGATTGCCCCCCCACGAGCGCCATGGCTTTTTCATCTGTATATTTTGCGCAGATGAATCAGCGGGTCTTCAATGTTGAGTTTGCGACGTCATCAGGGGAAATGTCAAATTTTCATAGCACATGATTTTTTTTGGGGAGAATGCATTTAATCATTGCCAAGGTACACACATCCTGTTAGAGAGCCAAAAATTTACATCGATTAGGGGGTATGTAATTAAAATGGAAAACCTTGCAACGCAACCAAATTCCGACAAAGACGTAGACATTGAAATGGAGATGGACTTCGGGGCTGTCCTCGATGATTATCTTGATTCCGATTTCGGCAATGTCCAGGTCGGCAACATCGTCACAGGCGAAGTCGTCAAAGTCGACGACAACTATGTTCTGGTAGACGTTAACTTCAAATCTGAAGGCCAGCTGCCCATTTCTGAATTCAAAGACGGCGACAAAAACTGTACTGTTAAAGTCGGTGATAAAGTCGACGTCTTTGTTGTCTCCAAAAAAGATTCCACAGGCACTATCATCCTGTCCCATCAGAAGGCCAAGAGAATGCAGTTCCTCAACGAACTTGAGGATATTCTTGAGAACAAGAAGACCATCACAGGTCGGATCGTTCGTCGCATCAAAGGTGGCTATATCGTTGACATCAACGGTATGGAGGCATTCCTGCCCGGATCTCACGTTGATCTGCGGCCCGTACCGGACATGGACGCACTGGTAGATCAAAGTTTCGAATTCAGAGTTCTCAAAATCAACCGTCAGCGCAGCAACATCATTGTATCCCGCCGGGTTCTTCTTGAAGAAGCCAGGGATTCCAAACGCTCCGCACTCCTTGACGTCCTTGAAGAAGGTCAGCTCATCAAAGGTGTCGTCAAGAACATCACCGATTACGGTGCGTTCATTGATTTGGGCGGTCTCGACGGTCTGTTACATATAACGGATATGTCCTGGAAGCGGATCAAGCATCCCAAAGAACTTGTCCAGCTGGGTGACGAACTGGAACTCAAGGTTCTCAAGTTCGACCAGGAAAAACAGAAAGTTTCCCTGGGTCTCAAGCAGCTCATTCCCGATCCCTGGGAAAATATCTCCGGGAAGTATCCTGAAGGCACAAAGTGTGCTGGCAAGGTTACCAACCTTGTTGATTACGGTGCATTTGTTGAATTGGAACCCGGCGTCGAAGGCCTGGTTCATATTTCTGAAATGTCCTGGACCCGCAAACTCAGGCATCCATCTCAGATGGTTAACCTTGGCGACGAAGTCGAAGTCATCATC
>JAQVZR010000358.1 GCA_028708105.1 Desulfoplanes sp.
GTGTTTCTGATCGGCGTCGGCTGCTACCGGACGCTTCCATAGTCTTGATCAAGCTCCAGTCCCTTGATATCCGTAACCGTTTCACCGCGGGTCGCCTTAATCCTGTCCAGCATCTGCCCCAGGCGTGAACGGTCGGAACCGGAGAGCATGGCCGCCTGCTCATCAATGAGCCCCCGGGTGAAAAGATCGGCAATATACTGATCAAAGGTCACCATGGAATAGGTCGCCCCCTGCTCCAGAATAGAATAGAAAGTCTTTTCCTCTGTTTCTCCATTTATGATGAGATCCTTGATGCGTAACGTATTTCGGAGGATCTCAAAGGCGGCTATTCTGCCGCCACCTTGCCGGGGAAGCAAACGCTGGGAAACGACAAACTTCAGGCTTTCGCACAATCGTGAACGAACCAGCCGCTCTTCGGCCAGATCAAACATGCCGATGATCCGATTGATAGTCTGCCCGGCGTCGCTGGTATGCAGGGTACCCAGGACCAGGTGCCCGGTTTCCGCGGCCTCCAGAGCAATCTGTATGGTTTCCCGATCCCGGATTTCCCCAACCAGGATAACCTTAGGCGCCTGGCGCAGAGCGGAGCGAAGGCCTGAAGCAAAGGTATCAAAATCCACCCCCATCTCCCGCTGATTGACCGTACCCATCTTGTGTGGATGGACATATTCAATGGGATCTTCCAGGGTAATAATGTGTTTGGGGAACGTGGCGTTGATCGTATCAATAAGTGCCGCCAAGGAAGTTGATTTCCCGGTTCCCGTTCCCCCGGTCACCAGTACCAGCCCATATTTTTCCCGGGACATTTCCATAAAGATTTCAGGCAGGCCCAGTTCTTCCATCGTCGGCACAGTCATAGCCAGTTTACGCATGACGATGGCCAAAGAACCCTGCTGGCCCAGGATATTGACCCTGAACCGGAATCTTCCAAAAAGTTCATACGACAGATCGCAGGACCCCGTTTTGACCTGGTCCCGGTACAGGCGCAGGTTGCTACCCATCATGCACATGGCCATGGCCTCGACCTGGAAAGGAGTCAAAGGGCCAAGATCGCGTTCGGTCACGGCATTGATAAGTTTTCCATGCACTTCGGTCTGGATGGGCTTTCCCACGGTGAGAATAATATCTGAGGTCGCCGGAGCATTATCCATAATCTGGCCGATCAGACGATCAAGCTGGGATCTCTGCATGCATGAGTCTCCTACATTTCAGTAATGTCGGATGGCGGTTCCGCCAACAAGTCACGGAACTTGGCCTTGTTAACGGCATTGATATACGCTTCGTAGGGATCAATGATCTTCCCGTCGACAAGCTTCATGATGGCGTCATCCAGGGCCTGCATTCCGAATTTTTTCCCAGTCTCGATAACCGTGTTGATCTGAAAATTTTTATTTTCCCGGATAAGATTACGCACTGCGGGCGTAGCAACAAGGATCTCCAGAGCCGCCACCCGACCGGGAACATCAATCCTTTTGAACAAGGTCTGGGCAACAACAGCCCGCAGGGAATCAGCCAGACCGGAACGGATCTGGCCCTGAAGATCCCCTGGAAAGACTTCAATAATCCGGTCAATGGTTTTGGATGCCGAAATAGTATGCAATGTGCCAAACACAAGATGTCCGGTTTCCGCAGCTTCCAAAGCCAGCTGAATGGTTTCCAAATCACGCATTTCTCCGACCATGATAACATCCGGGTCCTCACGCAGCGCACCGCGCAGGGCCGCCTGAAATCCCCGGGTATCTCTTCCCACCTCACGCTGATTGATAAGGCAATTGATGGGTTCATGAACAAACTCTATAGGATCTTCAATGGTCAGGATATGATCTTTTCTGACTTTGTTCACATAATCGATAATCGCCGCAAGGGTGGTGGACTTACCACTTCCGGTGGGACCGGTCACCAGCACCAGCCCTTTGGGAAGCATGGCCAAATTTTTCAGGATACCCGGCAGTCCCAGATCTTCAATCGTCAGAATTTTCTGGGGAATTTCACGGAATACAGCGGAAACGCCTTTACGCTGCATGAAAAAATTGGCCCTGTATCTGGCAATGTCCGGCACTTCATAGGAGAAATCGATATCCCCGCTTTCTTCAAACTGCTTAATCTTGATCTCAGGACAGATCTCATAGAGCATCTGCTTGAGTTCATCATTCTGCAGAACCTTAAACTTGATCCGCTGCATGTCACCCCGCAAACGGATAATGGGCTGGGAGCCGGCCGAAAGATGCAGATCCGAGGCACCAAGTTCATGCATCATCTTAAAAAAAGCATCTATCTGCGCCATACAAGTCTCCTTCCCCTGTCCTTTGCATGAGATGTCGCCAGAGCACTCGATCAAACATACTTCTGGTTTGGCCTAATTCATCCACATTTTATAAAAATTACGCAGATAATTCACACCGGACAACACGGTCAATGTCAGCGCAAGGTATAAAATCCAGGTACCCAGAGGCACGGGATCAAATCCAAACCAGGAATAATGGAGCATCAAGGGACCCAGGGCAAACATCTGACTGACCGTTTTGAGTTTACCAAGCATATCCGCAGCAATAACCTTCCCCTGATCAGCAGCGATAGCACGTAGACCGGTAACAATAATTTCCCGGCTGATGATCACAATGGAAATCCATCCGGAGACCCAATGCAGTTCGGTCAGCATGACCAGCACTGCCGCGATAAGAATTTTATCGGCAATGGGGTCCATGAATTTGCCCACATTGGTCACCAGATTATACTTTCGGGCCACAAAGCCATCAACATAATCGGTTACACAGGCCAGGATAAACAGAAGCAGGGCA
>JAQVZR010000026.1 GCA_028708105.1 Desulfoplanes sp.
CCTTTTTTTTCGGTCTCCCGGTCATGCCCTGCGCCATGGGATTCACGTTGTTCGCTTCGGCTATCATGGCCGGAGTGACCCTAAAAAATCCCCAGCGCTCGGACACCATCATCGGGGTCCTCTGGGCTGCAGGCATGGCCCTGGGCATTATCCTGCTGGATATCACACCTGGGTACAACGTCGACCTCATGAGTTATCTTTTCGGCAGTATTCTCACCGTGCCCCGTTCGGAGATATGGATCATGGTCGGCTTGGTCATCGCCATCATAATCGCCATCACCCTGTTCTACCGTGAATTTCTTATTCTGGCCTTTGATCCGGAATTCGCCCGGACCCAGGGAGTTCATGTGGGGCTCATGCATTTTGTCCAACTGGCCATGGTCGCCCTGTCCGTGGTCATGATCATCCAGGTCGTGGGGCTCATCCTGGTCATTGCCCTCTTGACCATCCCCCCCTACATTGCAGGAAGAACATCACGATCCCTTTTTTCCATGATGATCCAGGCATCCCTTTGGGGCATCGTCTTTTGCACCGCAGGCATGGCCCTGTCGTATACATATAATATTACCACGGGCGCAGCCATCATTGCCGTAGCAACGGTAACCTTTTTCCTGGTACTGGCCTTTGACGCCCTCAAGCCCAAAACCCGAGGGTAAATAACAAAATACCCAAATCCCAGACCACAAAAAGGGGAAGACGATGATCGTCTTCCCCTTTTTGTGGTCTTACGTGGCCAACAGCACGCCCATCTATCAACGCTGCAAGAGATGGTATGTGGTTCGACCGCGTGCGTACCTAACCATTTCACTCAGAGAGTAAAAATCTCCCTGCATCTAAGCACGTTTTTGGATAAAAATGTGCTTAGATGCGAGGCGCAAGAGCTTTTAAAACCGCAGGGTACCCCTCGTACATGAGGATTTTAAAAGCTCGTAGCACAACAGGTGTAAGGTCTTCTAACCTCGCAAGCTCGCTAAGAATTCACTTTACGAAGCAGATGAGTGCATTGTTATCCAAAAACTATTTGTTGAGCCAGGACATCATGGACCGCAATTTATCCCCGACTTCTTCAATCAGATGTTCGTGGGCGATACGACGTTTGGCCTTGAAAGAAGGACAACCGGCCTTGTTTTCCAGAATCCAGTTGGTAGCAAAGGTACCGTCCTGAATTTCTGCCAGAACCTGCTTCATGGCTGCCTTGCTTTCCTTGCCGATAATCCGTGGTCCGGTGACATAATCACCGTATTCGGCGGTATCACTGACGGAATAATGCATGCGTTTGAAACCACCTTCATAGAGGAGATCAACGATAAGTTTCATCTCATGCATGCACTCGAAGAAGGCCATTTCAGGCTGATAGCCGGCTTCAACCAGAGTCTCGAAGCCGGAACGGATCAACTCGCTCACGCCGCCGCAAAGAACAGCCTGCTCACCGAAAAGATCTGTTTCCGTCTCTTCCTTGAAAGTTGTCTCCAGAACACCTGAACGCGTGGAACCGATGCCTTTGGCATAGGCCAGAGCGATGTCCTTGGCATGGCCGGAAGCATCCTGGTGTACAGCGATAAGAGAAGGAACGGCTCCGCCCTTTTCATATTCACGACGCACAAGATGGCCGGGACCTTTGGGGGCGATCATGATCACGTCCACATCTTTGGGGGCTTCAATCTGACCGTAATGGATATTGAATCCATGGCCGAATGCCAGAACATTACCTGCAGACAGATTGGGCGCGATTTCATCACGATACAACGCTGCCTGATACTGATCCTGAACGAGGATCATAATAAGATCAGCCTTTTTAGTGGCTTCAGCCGCGCTCATGGGCGCAAAGCCATGCTCCTTGGCCAAATCGTAATTGGCTCCACCAGGACGCTGGCCAACGATAACATTCAGGCCAGAATCACGAAGATTTTGGGCATGGGCATGTCCCTGACTGCCATAACCGATAATGGCAATGGTTTTCCCTTTCAAAAGGTCCAGATTTGCATCCTGATCATAATAAACTTTCATAGTTTCTCCTTGAAAACCACAATACTGTTTGTAACATATGTCACGAGCATCGGCTCCGCTCCCTATCCGCGTTTATACTGTTCAAACGCATGCAGACACACGGGTCTGCCCCTCCCATAGGCCGCTAGCATACGTCCAGGAGGTCGGGGGCTGTGCTGAAAATCATATAAAATATCATTCACCTCAGTTTCGTACGGCATAACCATCTATCACAACCATCTTCGGCAATGGTTATGGCTTCCGAGGGAACCCTAGTCTTCAAATTGCATGCTCCTGCGCAACGCCCCGGTGCCTGTCCGGGCGATTTCCTTGATACCAAACCGTTGCAGCAGATTAATGATCGCTCTGATCTTACCCTGGTCACCGATAATTTCCAGAGTCAGCTCCGAGGCCGCCACGTCAATAACCTTACACCGAAAAATATCTGCAATCCGCAATATCTCGGCCCGCTTGGAATCCTCAGCCCCGACCTTGATCAGGACCATTTCGCGTTCCACTGCCTGAAGATGGGTCAGGTCGACCACTTTGATCACTGTAATCAGTTTTCTGAGCTGTTTGATAATCTGCTCGATAATCTGCTCTTCACCCGTGGTGCAGATCGTCATTCTGGAGACCTCTTTTTCCAGAGTAGGGGCGACATTAAGTGATTCGATATTGAACCCCCGACCGCTGAAAAGGCCTGCAACACGAGAGAGGACACCTGGTTCATTTTCCACCAGAATGGAAAGTACATGGCGCATGGGAACACTCCTCAAATAAATCCGGAGATCACTTCCGGGAGAGATGGATTGCAAAAAAACGTCTATACAAGCAACATATCCGTCAGGGATGCTCCGGCCGGTACCATGGGATACACATTTTCCTCCGGCTCAACGAGAACATCAATGATCGCCGGGCGCTTGGTGGCAAAGGCCTGTTTGAGAACATCCTTGACGTTTTCACGTTTTTCAATCCTGTATCCTTCCGCCCCATACGCCTTGGCCAAGGCCACGAAATCGGGATTTTTATGCAGGCAGGTGGAACAATAATTCCGGTTGTAAAAAAGCTCCTGCCACTGTCTGACCATACCCAGATGACCATTATTCAAAATAACGATCTTCACCGGCAACTCGTAGCTGACAGCAGTGGCCAGTTCTTGGATATTCATCTGGATGGAACCATCTCCGGCAATATCGATAACCAGAGAACTCGGGAAGGCAAACTGCGCTCCTATGGCCGCAGGGAAACCATACCCCATGGTTCCAAGTCCTCCAGAAGTCAACAATGTCCGAGGCTTATGATATTTGTAAAACTGAGCCGCCCACATCTGATTCTGGCCGACTTCCGTTGCAATAATGGCTCTTCCTTTGGTAAGCTCATAAATGCTTTCGATCACCATCTGGGGTTTGATATAGGTGCTTCCGTTGATCTCGTAGGACATGGGCTGACTCTTCTGCCATGCCTGAATCTTTCCGATCCAGTCCCCGTGTTTTTCTTCCCAGTTTACAGGTTCCCCGGCGGCATCAATTTCCGAACGCAGAGCCTTGAGCGCACGACGACAATCGCAGACCATGGGCACTTCAACGGAAACATTTTTACGGATAGAGGTCGGATCAATATCAATATGCACGATTTTGGCTTTTTCCGCGAAAGAACTAAGCTTGCCTGTTACCCGATCGTCAAACCGGACCCCTACGGCCAAAAGGAGATCCGCATTATTTATAGCCATATTGGCAGCATACGTTCCGTGCATGCCCACCATGCCGAACCATAAGGGCTCGTTTCCGGGAAAACTTCCCAAGCCCATAAGCGTACCGATAACCGGGATATGAAGATTTTTAGCCAACCAGATCAATTCTTCCGAAGCATTGGAACCGATCACCCCGCCTCCGACAAACAGGAGCGGCCTTCTGGTAAAACGCAACAGGTCGATCACCTTGCCTATCTGCCGCGCATTGGGTTCGTAATGCGGACTATAACTGCGCATATGGATTTCGCCAGGATACTCGTATTCGATCTTGGCCTGCATGACGTCTTTGGGGAGATCCACGAGGACTGGGCCCGGCCTGCCGGTACGAGCAATATAGAAGGCCTGTTTGATAGTCAGGGCAAGATCCTTCACGTCTTTCACAAGAAAATTGTGTTTGACGCAAGGTCGGGTGATCCCGACGATATCAGCTTCCTGAAAAGCATCATTACCTATCAGGCAGGTGGGTACCTGCCCGGTAAATACCACAATCGGTATCGAATCCATGTAGGCTGTTGCAATACCGGTGACGGTATTTGTCGCCCCGGGACCCGAGGTGACCAGGCAGACGCCCGCCTTTCCCGATGCCCGTGCATACCCATCGGCCGCGTGTACGGCAGCCTGTTCATGCCTGGTCATGACATGTTTGAATGGGTACTTGGACATTTCATTGTAGATATCGATCGTCGCTCCGCCAGGATAGCCGAAAATCACTTCGACCTCTTCCCGGCGTAAACTTTCCAGCAGAACCTGGGCTCCAGTCAACTCCATGGGTGCATGCTCCTCTTCCGTCCAAAGGTGCTCTATTTTACCGGTATACACACTATCTGCTTATTTTTTATATTTTTTAATGAGGGCTAGAATGCTGGTTTTTCCTGCCAGTTTTTGCTTTTTGACACTCTTTAACTCGACATTTTCCTCGGGAGTCAAAAAGGGTTTGGAAGACATCTTTTCCAGATATTTCTCGAAGGCAATATGTTGTTCCCACAACGCTTTGAGTTCCTCATCCTGGTCACAATACTGAGCAATCAATTCAAGATCACGTTGTTCCATAGCCCTACTCCTGTTGTTTATATCAGCTCAGCATGAGCTGGGTTAACCTTTTTGCTGCACATCCGTTCGATTCCTGGACGCATAAAGCGTTTTGGTACCGTCCTCAACAAAAAGGGACGACAGACAATTACATACAACACCTTGCATTCTCGATCCATCCCAAAGAATTGAATTTTTCGTCCAGCACACCAACAATGCCTTTCTTCCAGGCTACTCCAGCGAAACATCCACGCCCTTGGGGAGGCCATCTTGTGATATACACAACTCTTTCAAACTGCAGCATTGTAAAAAAACTATAACAACATCATGAAAAATGTTAACCGCATCTCCAGGATTACCCTGGGAAAACGCCACTCAATTGGTACAGGGTTCTGATCAGAAAAATCTTCACAAACTGGATGGCTAAAAGAAGGACCACCGGAGAAAAATCAATCCCGCTGATATAGGTAAAAGGTATCCACTTTCTGATTCTGTAAAAAACAGGCTCAGTCAGATTGCGCAGAATACGCACAATGGGATTATAAGGGTCCGGATTGACCCAAGTAAGCAGCGCAGAAATGATAACCACCCAAAAATACAGGGACAGCAAGGTATCAAGCACGCTGGCAACGGCCTGCAACAAATTGGTAAAAACGAACATGAATCCTCCTATGGAGCAAAAGGAACATAGACCTCGTTAAAAATCAAGTCGGGATCGCTATGAAGACAACATTTACCTGTACCGCCATCCTGTCGTCAACTGGATCATCTGCGCGCATGCATGACAGATTCTGGACGCACACCGCCGTCAACGCATCTCCCAGCCATGATCAAGCTCATGCGGTACGCCCAAAATATTATGTCCCGTTCCTTCCTGGATTCCGCGGGGAGCCCAACGCGCTCTCCAAAAATCGTCGTCTGAGATCCCAAAAATCGTGAACATGCACGTCTGCCAGCAGCTGCTCGTTCCTGTAGGCCCAGAAATCCACCTGTGCATTACGGTCCGTGACATCATCCACGGCAGAATCGCCAATATAACGCACCCCGCTCTTTGCAACCCCCCAGGTCGCCAGAATGGCGTGGATACCTTCAGCATGAGGTTTGGCAAAGGTTACCTTGGCCGCGGTAATGACCGGAAAAAAATACTGTCGCAGATCAAAGGTTGTGAGGATGGTTTCCATGGTATCCAAACGGTTGGTGTTCACCGCACAACGGATATTTCGGGACCGCAAGGTGTCAAGAAGTTCATATACCCCGGGAGCGGGTGTCAGGTAGGGAATAAAAGCATGGTATTTCAACCGTTCCCGCACCAGATACATTTCCGGCATGCGTTCCTCAGGGATAATTCTTGTCAGGGCCTGGGCAACGGTATGCATGTGTGCATAGTCGAGCTCATCTTCGGTCAGCGCCGGCAGGTTCAGGGCAAAGCGGAGTTCATTATAATACCTCCGGTTCACTTCCCGGGAGTCAAAAAGCACTCCGTCACAATCAAAGATAATCCCCTGCACACCAGCTAAAGCGGCATCTCCATATATGCTACGATTGTTCTTCATCATCATATAGTTGTGGTACAAAAGCTCATTTTACTGCGCACTGACCTCTGCGCACTTACTCCTCCCCCTACTTCATCGCCTGGGGAAAAAGCGTTGCGGACAATTCGCGCAGTTTGAATTTCTGGATTTTACCGCTGGCTGTCATGGGATAGGCATCCATGAAATGGACGTATTTGGGCGTCTTATATCTGGCGATTTTACCCCGACAAAAATCCCGGACATCTTCAGCTGCATAGTCATAGCCTTCTTTAAGGATGACAAAAGCACCGACCTCTTCCCCGTATTTACGACTGGGAACACCAATCACCTGGGCATCGGAAATCCCTTCCATGGTATACAAAAATTCTTCCACTTCACGCGGATAGATATTTTCGCCGCCCCGGATAATCATATCTTTGATCCGGCCGGTGATGGTTATGTACCCATCCTCATCCATAACGCCAAGATCGCCGGAATGCAGCCACCCATCTCTGTCAATGGCAGCAGCCGTAGCCTCGGGCATATTGTAGTATCCTTTCATGACATTATAGCCACGGCAACAGATTTCCCCGATCCTGCCCGTGGCCACATGCTCGCCCGTATCAGGATCAATAATAACCACTTCGATTTCGGGCATAGCCCTGCCCACCGTCTCAACCCGTTTTTTAATGTCGTCATGCACCCGGGTCTGGGTCATAACAGGAGAGGCCTCGGTCAAGCCGTAACAGATGGTAATATCGTGCATGTTCATACTGTCAATAACCTGACGCATAACACTGACAGGACAGGGAGAACCCGCCATGATACCCGTACGCAGGGTACTGAAATTAAATTTGGGAAACAGACGATGCTCCAGAATGGCAATGTACATGGTCGGAACACCATACAGGGCAGTGCAGCGCTCACTTTCCACTGACGTCATGATCAGTACCGGATTGAAACCTTCCAGAATGATCATGGAGGCCCCATGACTCACGCAGGCCAACACTCCAAGGACACAGCCAAAACAATGGAACAGGGGAACAGGGATACACACCCGGTCCTTGTGGGTGAACTGCTGATTTTCACCGATCCAGAACCCGTTGTTTCCAATATTGTAATGGGTCAGCATAACTCCCTTGGGAAATCCGGTGGTTCCGGAGGTATACTGCATGTTAACCACATCCTGAGGGTCCAGCTTGTCCTGACGGGCCTGATAATCATTCTGAGACACCATCTGGCCCATGGCCAGGAGCTCCGGCATGGAATACATGCCCCGATGTTTTTCCGGCCCCAGAAAAAATACCTGTTTCAGGTGTGGAAACTTCGCACTCTTGAGAAAACCCCGGGCCTGGGTTTTCAGTTCAGGGACCAGATCGTATACTGTCTGGATATAATCGGTATCTCTGAATCCATCCATGATAAAAAGGTGTTCCGTTTCCGAATGGGTGAGCAGATATTCAAGTTCATGACTCTTGTACGCGGTATTCACCGTTAATAAAACGGCACCAATCTTGGCGGTAGCAAATTGCAACGTGACCCAGAAAGGAATATTGCTGGCCCAGACGGCCACTTTATGTCCTTTCTCGACTCCCAGAGCCATGAGCCCCCTGGCAGCCTGATCGACCACCTCGCCAAATTCCTTGTAGGTCAGTCGAAAATCTCTATCCACATAGACGACCGCTTCGTTGTCGGGATAAAGGCTGATTGTCTCGTCCAGCATCTGCCCTAATGTCTGGTTTCGCAAGGCAGGTTGTATCATGGAGTACCTCAACATACACATTATGGTTATAACGGTTTCAGGAACACTACGCCGACAAAAGAGCTGCAAGGCCCGACGGGTCATGCTTACGGAGTCATCTCGTACCGTTGAAAAACGAGCCCGGAAGAAACACGGGACTCACTGCCTTCAGCAGTCTAGCATTTTTTGTATTACTCGGGAAAATACAGGACAGCATAGATTTCTGCAGGCTCACCACCCGCAGAACCGACATGGTGGGGGACAATGGAATTGTAATACGCGCTGTCACCGGGCTCGAGAATCGTGGTTTCCTTGCCGTATATCAGTTCCACCTTGCCTGAAACCACCACAATAAACTCCTCGCCTTCATGGGAAGAAAGGCTCTTGTCCTGCTCGGACTCGGGAAGAAGCTTGACAAAAAAAGGCTCCATATGACGGTCAATTTTGCCCTTGCCCAGCCCATAAAACCTAAGGGCTACAGATTTCTTTTTGCTCGCCTGCATGCTCAACTCTTCCTGACGTTCATCAAGGCGGATCACAAGCGGATCTTTGCTGACTTCATCGTCCAGAAAGGTACCCAGACGGACCCCGATGGCTCGGGCCACCTTAAGCAAAGGACCAAGGGAGGGGTACTCGTTTTCCGTTTCCAGACGGATGATGAAATCCAGACTCAGGCCGCTGCGTTCTGCCAGGTCCTGACGACTCAATTCATTCATCTCCCGAAATTTTTTAATACGCTCCCCAAGTTTTTCCTTAGTCATGCAACATCCTCCTTAAAATACAATTACTTTTGTAATGGATCAAACCTATCGAGAAATAATGTATCAGCTCACCACCGTCATTGTGACGATGGTAAAAGACCTGCCCCCCACATCTGCACCGACAGAACCGGCGGCCCATGCGGCCAGATCCTGACCTGAGGCATTGCCCAGCGCGAAAACAACGCCCTCAGCAGAAATCCCGTCGGGGAACAGACTGGCCATATCTTCATCCGTACAGGGACGGGTACGCATCCCCTGGTCAATAAATTCAGCAATAATCACGGGATCGGTTAAAAAAATATGCCCGCCTTCGGGCATAAAACGCAAAAAAGGCAGCATAAGCCGACGCCAGTCCGTGGAAAATTCCGAACGCGAGCCGACGTCAGGCAAAACGGAATGGAGTGCTGCGCAGTCATCCTTGTCCAGTCCAAGATTTTTTTCAAAATCACGCACCGAAGTATCAATCCTGGTTCCCAGCGTTTCCAGTTCCATCATCCGCTCTTCCAGATGGAATCCCAGCAACAGAAGTAATTGCGCATCGGCAACGCTCGAAGTCTTACGCCGGGCTTCTTTGGCACCTGGAGAGAGCAGTTCTGATTTGATATCCTGCATACTTCCGGTAAAAAAATCATTCGTTGGTGCAGCCTGAAAATAAGCCATATCGCCCGTATGCTTAAACTGCCCCCCAAACTGCAGACTGTCTTCCAGAAACTGGCGGGCCTGGGCGTCCTGGTAGACAAGATCAGGAGAACGATAATACCGCTCATGAGCAGGATCTTTTACGGTCACAATTCCCGGGTCAAAAAAACGAACCGAATCCGGACTTTCCGCCGTCACCAGCGCAGGATGCATGATCGGAAAATGTACCATCATCAGTGCTTCGGCATTCATTGCAGTTCTACCTCTCTTCAAGCCTTTGATTTCACATATGGATGGACAGCAGAAGGGACAAGCTTGTTCAGATCTGGAACAGGGGACATCTCCCAGGGCAGAAGGGACATAACAGGATGCAGGCGTTGGCATGGAGATACAAACATTCTCCGTGCTCGCCCTGAGGATCTTCCACATACTGCGCACATGATGCCGGGACACACAAACGGTCGATCTGGTGCTCCCAGATCCGTGCTGCGACCGATGGATCAAGCTGAAAACACTCGGCCCGATCCACAAAGGCATCAAACGCATCCTGCAACCCCTGCAACAAAACACATTGGTTCGCAGCACAAAAACCGGGGTTGATCATCTCCTCATAAAGGCAATGCCCGTTACGATAAAAAAGGCACCCCTTTCCGGGGAGAGGGGTGACCGTATCCAGTAATGGCAGTTCAAGAGGGGTATCCACCTGTATCTGTTCTCCTAAAATATAAACGCAGTCCGTACCATGGGCTGCTCCGATAGGAAAGCCTTTTCCCCTGTCTTGACCTGGCAAACGCACCTGGGTATGATTGTATATGTTTTCAAGAGGAGGACTATATGTTTGGAATAGGGATCCCAGAACTTATCATTATTCTTGTTATTATTCTGGTCATCTTCGGGGCGAATAAATTACCTGAAATTGGTTCGGGTATGGGCCGGGCGATTAAAAATTTCAAAAAGGCCACCACTGAGCCCGAAGAAATTGATGTCACCCCGGATAAAGCCAAAAAAGATGACTCCACTTCCGATAAATCCTAGCGATTTCCGGAGAGCCACCCTTTAAGTTCCACATTTTTCTGTATAAAAAAGGAATCCCCTCTCTTCGGGGATTCCTTTTTTTATACACCGGTTCATGGATGCCTTCCAGCGCAAGGGCCGTATTCCCCCCAAGGAGTCCCTGCTTTGGGGGGAGTATTCATCATCCATCAGCCCTCCCCTTCGGAAAAAAAAGCAACCCCTTTCACGAGATAATGCAGACCTGAAATCACGGTCAATACGGTCACCATAACAACCAGCACCATTTCAAGGACTTGCAGATTCCAAACAAAGGTTCTGGCGAGGAGGATGGTGATCACCAGAAAAACCTGGGCTGCCGTATTGCATTTACTGATCATGCTTGGATGGATTTTTTCACGGACATCAACGCCCCAGAAGTTCAGCAGCGTAAGCCCCCCGACGATAAGCAGATCCCTGCTGACCACGATAACCACCAGCCAGGCCGGCACCCACCCCTTGAGCCCCAGGCAGATATAGGACGTGTCCAGAAGGATCTTATCCGCCAAAGGATCAAGCATGGCCCCCAGTTCTGAACGCTGATCAAGAACCCGGGCCAAAAAACCGTCCAGAGCGTCCGTAAGTCCCGCTAACCCAAAAATAATCCAGACACGATCCAATTGATGATTCACAAAAGCCATGACAATGGCCGGCGTGAGTAAAATCCTGATCATGGTCAGTACATTGGGGATCGTCCAATGGGAATGTTTTACCATAGTACGCGGTCCTGTGCAGGGTTATGCAACACGCGAGATTCAAAAATCCAGTGTACGATCCCGTTCAAGATTCCATTTGACCCAAGGGTCTGTGCGATCTTGCTGCGTATCAAAAGGCTCGGGGTCCAGATACCGTCCCGTAGGGAAAACAGTAAACCTGTATCCCCTGGAAACGACAACCATCCATTGCGCAACAGACACCCTGTGAGGCCCGGGCACTCTGCTGGGACCGGCCACGCGTACAGGCTGGCTCACAGGTCCGGACCCGGCAGGAGGAGAAACCGGAGAATAGGAAACAGCTACTTTCCCATCATAGACATAGTATTTCGAAATAGCTGAGGATTCAACACGCAGCCGATAAACCGTCCCAGCCACTCCGGCCACAGCCGTAGGGGAATTAACTTCAAAGGACGACTGCG